>NZ_MPRL01000036.1:0-31794 GCF_002020875.1 Solemya pervernicosa gill symbiont
TTCTTCGTCGTTCGCTCACGCTCTCAACTACGAATATGCAGACGGCGTCGACTATCGCGGACTAACCGCCTTCGCTTCGCTATCCATGGCGGTCAGCGTGCGCCCTCACCAGGGCATTGAGCAGTGCCGCTATCCAGGCGATGAGGAAGCGCAGACACGCCACTTTGGCGCTCGTTATGGTGAACAGGAGGCGGGCATTGTCTCGATCTATCACGTTCCCTGCCCCAATTTTTCAGGGCAGCAGGGATGGCAGCTCCGCGCCCTGACGACTCTACCCGAGCTGAGGCAACGCGGTATCGGTCGCTCACTGCTTGAAACGGCAGTGACATATGCCCAAGCGCAGGGGGCAGACCTGGTCTGGTGCAACGCCCGCATTGCGGCACTCGATTTCTACCAGCACAACGGCTTTATAACCATGGGTGAGCCGATTGAGATTACCGATATTGGGCCTCACTACTTGATGGTTCGGCAGATCGAACCTTCGCAGTGATACTGCGATAATCGTCACCATGCACCCACCCATTCAACCCAGTTTCCGTCCCGTCACCCCAGATGATTTCGCTGCCGTCTGCGAGCTGGTAGGGAGTCCTGATGAGCTCTACATGGTGCAACCCGGTGCGAAATTCCCCTGGACAGTGAGACAGGTGGCGCGGCTCGTCGATCAACGCCGCACCCTGACGGTGATGGAGCATAACGACAGGGTGATCGGCTTCGCTGACCTCTACGGCATCGAACCGGGTAGCCACGCCTTTATCGGCAACCTGGTGGTTGCTGCGCTCTATCGCAACAAGGGTCTTGGACGGTTACTGATCGCCGAGATGTTGAAGGCTATCTACGGTGAGCTGGCACTACCTGAGGCGCGTATTGCGGTTTTTGAGTCGAACCGCGCCGCTCACCGTCTCTATCAGAAACTTGGCTTTAAGCAGTACGGCACCGAACTGCGTAACCGTGAGGGCCAGCAGTTGACGCTAATCAATCTGCGAAGAGTGGCCGACTAAGATCCAACAAGCGATGCAGCCCGGATGGAGCGCAGCGTAATCCGGGGTGCTTGAACTCCCGGATTTCACTCTGCTCCATCCGGGCTACGGCGTGGATCATTTCTTAAGGTTAGCAAAGGCGGCAGCCATGGCACCCATCGGGGCGGACTCGCGACTCTTCGGCTGTTTGTGCGGACGGTTTCCACGTGGCTGATTGGGGCGGGATTGACGCTGCTCACCACCGCGAGACTCGGGTTTACCTTTGCCTTTTTTCACATCGCTATCGAAACGGCGTGAGAGCGCAATACGTTTGCGCTTCAGGTCGACCTCGACCACCTTCACCTTGACCACATCGCCCGCCTTGACCACCTCGCGCGGATCCTTAACGAACTTGTCGGAGAGCACCGAGATGTGGACCAGACCATCCTGATGAACACCGATGTCGACAAAGGCACCAAAGTTGGTGACGTTGGTGACGACACCCTCGAGGATCATGCCCGGTTCCAGGTCGCTCAGCTTCTCGACCCCGTCACGGAAAGCGGCGGTCTTGAACTCGGGGCGTGGGTCACGGCCCGGCTTCTCCAGTTCGCTAATGATGTCGCGTACTGTCGGCTCACCGAACTTCTCATCGGTGAAGTCATTGGCGGCCAGTGAGCGCAGGAAGCGGCTATCACCGATCAGCTCACCTACGCCCTTGCCGGTCGAGGTGATAATGCGTTCGACCAGCGGGTAGGCCTCGGGGTGTACGGCAGAGGCGTCGAGTGGATTCTCACCATTCATCACCTTGAGAAAACCGGCTGACTGTTCGAATGCCTTAGCACCAAGGCGTGAGACCTTGAGCAGCGCCTTACGATCGGTAAAGGCACCGTGCTCGTCACGGTAGCTGACGATATTGGCGGCGAGGCTCTGACCGAGTCCAGCCACCTGCGCCAGTAGCGGTGCCGAGGCGGTATTCACATCGACGCCGACGGCGTTTACACAATCCTCCACCACTGAATCGAGCATGCGTGCCAGACGGCTCTGGCTCACATCGTGCTGATACTGACCAACACCGATCGCCTTCGGCTCAACCTTCACCAGCTCGGCGAGTGGATCCTGCAGGCGACGGGCGATAGAGACCGCACCGCGCAGCGAGACATCGAGATCGGGGAACTCACGCGATGCGAACTCAGAGGCGGAGTAGACCGAGGCACCCGCCTCGCTGACCATAATCTTGCTCAGTCTCAACTCGGGGTGGCGCTTCATCAGATCAGCCGCCAGCTTGTCGGTCTCACGTGATGCGGTGCCGTTGCCGATGCTGACCAGCTCGGCTTTGTGCTTGGCGGCGAGTTTGGCGAGGATATCGATCGATTGATCCCACTGGTTTTTGGGTACATGTGGATAGATGGTGGCGCTATCGACCAGCTTGCCGGTGGCATCGACCACGACCACCTTGACGCCGGTACGCAACCCCGGATCGAGGCCGATGGTGGCGCGCGGCCCGGCAGGCGCCGCAAGCAGTAGATCACGCAGATTTTCACCGAAGACGCGGATCGCCTCCTCCTCGGCCTGCTCTTTGAGCTGCATCATCAGCTCCAGCTCGATGTGCAGCGAAACCTTCACCCGCCACGCCCAGCGCACCGTCTCGGTGAGCCAGCCATCACCCGCCCGCCCCTCATCGGTAATGTCGTATTTACGTGCAATCATGCCGTCGCAGATGCCGAAGCTGCGGCCCGGCTCGAGGTCATCCTGACCCTCGATCTTCAGCTGCAGACGCAGTACCGACTCGTTACGACCACGGAACAGCGCCAGTGCACGGTGTGAGGGGATCTTCTGTAGCTGCTCCTCATACTCGAAATAGTCGGCAAACTTGGCGCCCGCCTCCTCCTGCCCATCGGCAACACGCGACTCGAGCTTGCCCTGCGCCCAGACGTAGTCACGCAGCTCTCCGATCAGATCAGCGTTCTCAGCAATGCGCTCCATCACGATCTGGCGCGCACCATCGAGAGCCGCCGCCACGTCGGCGATCCCCTTCTCCTCATCGACATACTCAGCGGCCACAACCTGTGGATCGAGGCTGGCATCTGCCATCAGCGCGTCGGCCAGCGGCTCAAGACCCGCCTCTCGGGCGATCTGTGCCTTGGTACGGCGTTTTGGCTTGTAGGGTAGGTAGAGATCTTCAAGACGGGTCTTGGTCTCGGCGGCGAGAATCGCCTCTTTCAGCTCGGGGGTGAGCTTCTCCTGCTCATCAATACTCTTCAGCACCACCGCACGCCGATCCTCGAGTTCACGTAGATAGACCAGCCGCTCTTCGAGCCGACGCAGCTGGATGTCATCGAGCCCTCCGGTCGCCTCCTTGCGATAACGAGCAATAAAGGGAACAGTCGATCCCTCGTCGAGCAGGGCGATGGCGGCATCGACCTGTGACTGTTTAACGGCAAGCTCTTCGGCGATGTTCTGGGCAATATTCATCTGTATGGGTCTGCTTCAAGGTATCGAGAGGCGGCATTCTATGGAATGCAGCGGGGGATGGGTAGATTGACAATCGGGCGCAGAAGCGCTGGGCTCAAAGCTATTTGAGTCTGACTTTGAAAGCCGAAACAGGCGCCCTAGCGACGTCCAGAGAAGATAAAAATCGCCAGACCGATAGCGTTGATGATGCCCAGCTCAATCAACAACGTCTGCTGATCGAGCTGATCGAAGACGTAGATGGTTTTACCAAAAGCGGAGACCAGCTCTTCGAAGGCGAAGCCCCAACGCACACCGTCGATAATTGTATAGGGTGGATAGAGTAGTGCGGCTGCACTTCCCAGCAGACAGACGGCCAGACCGAGTTTGCGACTCACAATGCGCTCCTTGCTTCCGGTTATATATTGAGTAGCTACTCGTTGATCATTATGCCGGCGACAGGCGGCAGTAGCAGATTAGTCGAGGAGCCGTGGTCGTAACCGTAGAACTCCTTTATGTAGTCGTTGAGCAGCGAATCCTGATAGATCGGATAGTCGGCTTCGATCGACTCAATCACTTCGCGTGCAACTTCACACGCCTGATCCGCTCCAAGGGTCGTTTTGAACAGACGCCCATCGTTACGAAACCCGACATTCATCATACGTTGCTTGATCTCACCCCAGAGTTCTGAGCACTGCTGATAGGGGTAGTTCTCGTAATCGAGATTAATAACAATTGCGTAGTGCATATCACTCCAACCATTTGCCGGCAGCTCAATGTCCGCCTGTTTAATTATTATTTCTGCTGATTGAAAGTATCAAATCGGTCCGACCGATTCCACATAACGAAAAAACCGGCCTATTCAGCGCCGTAGAGTGCGATCTCCCCGACCGTGTAGTCTCCACCACGATTAATCAGTGCAACGCCTGCAAAATCACCCTTGTAACTTCTATCACTAACTGTGATCACCGTCACACTATCGAGCAGCAACTCCATCTCGCTCTCAGCACTCCTGCGCCAAACAATTCTGTGAGCGTTGCCATCATCTAGCCGTGACTCAAGCTCAACACGCTCAATCACCGATCGACCATCACCACTCAGGTAGTGCAGTTCGAGGCGCTGCGGGTCTGATGGTGAATAGATAAGACGGTACCCACTGTTACGCGCCTCATCACGGTAGAGCAGCACCTGGAACGGGCGCAGACCCTCATCCACGCTGAGACTCATCTCCAGCATGAAAGCGTTGCTAATTTGCACGGGGATATAGATTTCAGCCCGATCTACCGTCGTTTGCTCGGCCTTTTTCTTCTTTTTCTTTCCAGAGTCGAACAGCGCACCGACGATCGCCGATGCCAGCTCATCCTCAGTACTGCGCTTCTTCTTTTTCTTCGGCGATGTGAAGTGACTACGCAACCCGGAGCCATACTCGGCGTCAAACCCCCCCGAAACCACCTGCCAGCCTGAGCCGCGCTCCGAGCCCCAGTCACGGAAATCGTCGTAGAGCAGCTCCTCTCGCCATGGCCTGTGATAGCGATCTGCCAACTCTTGTAGATCACGCAGAAAACGGCGATCTGCGGCACGCTGGCGTGCACCCTCTTCGATCAGTGAGTTGAGCTCATCAAGTAGCTGATTGAGCCCCTCACTCTGCGAGGCGTAACGGCCGTAACGGTTATCTTCAGCATTGACCGTCAGTGGAGCTGCCAACAGACCGCTCACCAGAAGTGCGATCAAGGATTTTTTCATTCCACTATTACTCAGACCACGCCACATACTGCTCTCCCTAAGACTGTGGATTTAATAAACATATCTTAGCCGATCAGGCTGAAAGATTATCCTTCGTTACAACTTTTTTTGTTGCCGGAAAATCAGACGGTAACCCAGCAGTAGCAGCAGAATCATCCCATAGATCATCGGCTCACGAAGATCGGCCTTTACCAACCAGAGAAAGTGGATCACGGCCAGCATCGACGCTGGGTAGATGAGACTGTGCAGCTGCTTCCAGCGTTTGCCAAGGCGACGCATCATCGCATTGGTGGAGGTAACCGCAAGTGGCAACAGTAACAGGTAGGTAGCCAGACCAACGGTGATGTAGGGGCGTTTAATGACATCGGCAATGATTTCTGACCAGGCGAAGAACTGATCGAGTACCACGTAGTTAGCCATGTGCAGGGTCGCGTAGAAGAAACAGAACAGACCCAAAATACGCCGCAGCCGCATCAACCACGACCAGCCGAAGAGTTTTACAAGCGGAGTCACTGCGAGGGTAATCAGTAAAAAACGTAACGCCCAGTCACCCGTGCGGTGACTCAGCGCCTCAATCGGGTTGGCACCCAATCCTCCCTGCCAACCACTCCAGGCAATCATCGCCAGCGGCAGCAGACAGAGAAGAAACAGCAGCGGTTTGATCACGACACTTTTCATCACACCGATCTTAACGCTGAACCTGTTGTTTGCGGTGAATAGAGTTTCAGACATCAACATCATTCACCCGCTAAAAGAACTTACGCAGATCCATACCTCGATAGAGCGAGGCGACATCATCGGCGTAACCATTGAAGGGCAGGGTCTTCTGTTTGAGTAGACTACCGATGCGTCGCTCACGATTCTGACTCCAGCGTGGATGATCCACATCCGGATTCACGTTTGCGTAGAAGCCGTATTCGCGCGGACCAGCCACATTCCAGCTGGTTTTTGGCTCTCTCTCAAGCAGACGAATCTTGACGATCGACTTGATGCTTTTGAAACCGTACTTCCACGGCACCACCAGACGAATCGGTGCACCACACTGATTCGGCAGCACCTTGCCGTAGAGCCCGACACCGAGGATGGTCAGCGGATGGACCGCCTCATCGATACGCAGCCCCTCCACATAGGGCCAGTCAAGCACCGGGATATCCTGCCCCGGCATCTGCTCTGGATCGTACAGGGTGGTGAACTCGACGTACTTGGCATTAGAGGTCGGCTTGAAGCGTTTGAGCACATCGCCCAACGGGATACCGACCCACGGCACCACCATCGACCACGCCTCGACACAACGCAGGCGATAGATACGCTCCTCCAGGGCATGAGGTTTCATCAGATCCTCCAGCGCAATGCGCCCCGGCTTCTCCACGGCACCCTCAATCTCTATCGACCAGGGATCGGTGCGCAGACTCCCTGAGTTGTTTGCAGGATCGGTTTTTCTGGTACCGAACTCGTAGAAGTTGTTGTAGGAGGAGATGTCATCAAAGCTGTTTGAAGGTTCGCTGGTTGAGAAGGCGCTGCTTTTCAGCGCACCCAACGATCGTAATGCGCCGGCACTCGCGGGTGGAGCCTGACTGACGGCCACCGCCTCATTGCTATCACAACCGACCACCGCTGCCGCCCCCAGTGCGAGCAGACTCTTTGAGGAGAGCTCGAGGAATCGACGCCGATCCCGATAGAGCGCCTCATCGGTGATCTCCGAGGGTTTGATCCTGGCGGGTCGTTTTATCAGCATCTCAATTCCTTCTCTACGTCGTTAACAGGCAGACAGAATGATCAGAAAACCTGATCCTCATCATAGTAGACCTGCGAAGGGGGAAATCTATTTCCCAGACGGGAAAAAATATTAGATGCAGCCCGGATGAAATGGTGTGAATTCCGAGGGTTTGCAGTTTTGAATAGCACTCCTACCACGATTGGCAGGAGCGGTGTTCCAGAACGGAATGGTCTGCGCTTAGTCAGACCTGAAACTTGGAGATCACCTGTTGCAGCTCGGCAGCCAGTCGCGACAGCTCCGAGCTGTTGGAGTTGGTCTGCTGGGCACCCGCAGCGGTCTTCTCAGAGATTTCGCTGATGCTGACCACATTGCGGTTGATCTCGTCAGCGACTGCACTCTGCTGCTCGGAGGCGCTGGCGATCTGGGTGTTCATGTCGTTGATAATCGCCACCGACTGAGTGATCGATTCGAGCGAGGTACCCGCCTCAGCAGCCTGGGTCACACTCTCCTGGGTTCGCGCCTGCCCCTGCTCCATCGTCACCACCGCATTGCGGGCCGCATCCTGCAGCTTAAGGATCATCGCCTCGATCTCACCCGCCGAGGTCTGGGTACGGCTCGCCAGGGTGCGCACCTCATCGGCAACCACCGCAAACCCACGTCCCTGTTCACCGGCACGCGCCGCCTCGATCGCCGCATTGAGTGCCAGCAGGTTGGTCTGCTCGGCTATGCCCTTGATCACATCGAGCACCGTACCAATGTTCTCACTGTCCTGTTTCAGTCCGTGAATCACACCAGCAACGTTCTCCACCTCGGCGGCAAGATCGTTAATCGAGTCGATGGTCTTGCTCACCACCTGCTTGCCGTTCGACGCCTCTTGATTGGCCTTGCTGGCGGCATCGGCCGCTGCCTCGGCGTTGCGCGCCACCTCCTGAACGGTGGCGTTCATCTCATTCATTGCAGCAGCAACCTGCTCGGTCTCCTGCTGCTGCTGGATGACACCGTTGTGGGTCTCGTCGGTAACACCGGTCATCGTCTCGGCCGCCGTTGAGACCTGATCGGTGGCGCTCTTTACCTGACCGACCAGCTCACTAAAACTCTCTGCCATGCGATCAAAACCATCGCCAATAACACGTGTCTCATCACGGGTCTGCAGGTGAGCTCGTGCAGTCAGGTCACCATCGGCAAGCTGTCCGGTCATCTTCTCGAGGGTATGGATAGTATTGAGCGTAGAGTAGTAGACCCCGGCAAAGAGGAAATTGGAGATAACCAGCACCAGTACCAGCACTGCCAGGTCGATAATGATTTCCATCTCATTATCGGCAACACGTGACTCAATCAGTGCAACCAATTCCGGAAGCAGTGCATCATAGAGCTTGAAGCTGGTACCGATCGCGCTGCTACCGGCCTTGAAGACACCCGACGAGTCGATCTCGATCTTGTCGCTGTCGAGCATCTTGTCTCTCAGCACCGCAATAAAGCTCTCGGCATCGGCAACCGCAGCGCGTCCCTGGACACCCAGCTGCTGTTCAATAGTCCGATTGTTTTTAAACACGGCATCGACCGCCGCAGACATTGCCTTGGTCGTATCGATGATCTTGCCATTCAGGGTCGAAAGACGCGCCCATGAGTCTGGGGTAAAGGTGCCCTTAGCCGCCACGCCTGAACCGAATCCGCGCCCCTGCCCCATGATCTCGGTCAGCTTCGGTATCGCGTTAACTATCAGGTTGATCGAGTAGTAGCTGTCGAGCTTCGGATCGACCGTCATATTACTCAGATCGGAGATGTGTTCCATATGCCGAATCAGGCCGCCAATCAGCTCGGTATGCTCCTGAAAGATCGGTTTCGCCTGGCCTTCAAAACTGCGCTGTTTCAGATCGTTCCAACGACTGATCAACTTCTCGGGCGAATACTCAGGGTACTTCTCAACGCCCAACTCACCGCCCAGTTTTCTGTCCACAGCGGCAAGGTTGGCAAAGGCGCCATCGATCAACTGTCGTGCTTCAAGGATCTTTGGGCGAAACGCCTCATTACCGTTGAGAAAGCCGTTAGTCATGCCGCGATGTCGTGGGATATGTTCAAGCAGTGGGCGCATTGCACTGACATATTCGATACCGACCAGCTCGCGTTCGAGAAAGAGCCGCTCATCGTTCAGCGTTGAGATATAGAGATAGCTGAGCACTAGAATCGGTGCCATCAGCACTGCACCGATCAACGCAAACTTAAAGGGATAACGCAGACGGTTCATCAGCGCGATTGCGGGCTTGAACAGGAACTGGAGCATCTCAATCATTTTTCTACTCTCTATAATTTTATTTTTGTCTGCCGACTCGGCTCCTGCCGGTCCCATTCATAAAACTATCGGCAACGTTCTCAGCAACTTAACCGATTTCTGAGCAATCAACCACCTAGCAGAGGGGTGCGTCTTTGCAGCCACAGCGCTAGAATCGCGACACGCAGACAACATGAGTATAGACCTCGATGCAAGACTCAGCGTTAAGCCAAGTTATTGAGTTAATTGAAAAAGAGCCACAGAACGGGCAGTCCCTACTGCTCTATGCACTGGTGATGAGCCTCTCGACAGCCAATGGTCACTACCTGTTTCTGCTCAATAAACTCGCCGATATGAGCCCGGAGAACCGTCAGCTCGCCTACGGTTTGATGGAGTTGATGGTTGAAGGCGGTAACCAAACGGCCGATTGGGGCGAGGCAGTGTCACGCATGAGCCGCGCAATACGCGGTTAGGAGTAGAAGAGATGAACACAGAATCGACCACCCTCTGCGTGATCTACAAGAGCCTGAAAAAGCCGGATGCCTACATCTACACCCAGGAGAAGGATGATTTTAGCCACATTCCCGAAGAGCTTCTCAAGACGCTCGGCCAACTGGAATTCGTTATGGAGCTGGGGCTGACCCCAGAGCGAAAACTGGCACGCGAGGATGTGAACAAGGTGATCCACAACCTCTCGGTGCAGGGTTTCCATCTGCAGTTACCACCACCAAAACCGGAGCTGATGTAAGCGCAGCTCAGAAGAAGTATCCGAGCTGCAGGTAGAGCTGTCGCCCCGCCGAGAGGTAGTAGGGGGTGGTCGGCACTGTAACCCCACCAAACTCACTACCTCGCTCCCCCCAGGGCAGGCTCACACCGCCCAGCAGCTGCAGGTTCTCTCCCCAGTCGTAGTTGAAACCCATCTGCAGCGCACCGCTCTCATCGTTGAGATTCAGCAGCACAATCGGTGCGAACTGCAGCAGCGGCGTCACTTCAACATTGAGTCCGGCGGCGATGTAATCCTGCGCCAGCGTATAGAGTTCACCGCGTGCGATACGTGCAGAGAGTTCACTGTCTGGCAGGAGATAGTCGGAACGTGAATTTTCACCCACTCCGCTATGGAAATATTCGAGATAGCCGTAAGTATTGTGGTTGAACCAGACCCATGAGTAGTCGAGGTTGGTCACCAGCGTGGTGAGCCACTCACCCTCACTGTTACGACTCAGGTCGAGATCGAAACGCCACACCGCCTCACCGACCGGTTGCGCCAGACCGATGCCGAGGCGCGGCTCGCCATAGTGCCAGGCAAGCTGCAGATCGAACTCACTCTCCATGGCGTGAAAGCGAACGCCAACGGTCGATTGATCGGACTCAACCTCACCTGTGACTGGATCACGTCGTGGTAGCACGACCGCCTGCAGATCGTTTCCACTCTCAAACAGGTACTGCGTATAGAGCAGATCATCACCACTTTTATAATCTTTGTTGATCGCCAACGGCGCGAAGGGATTGATGAAGTCGAGCGCCTGGAAGGCAAGACCATTGCCCCAGCTCACCGCCTGTCGCCCCGCTCTAATGACCCACTGGTTGCTTGAGTAGCCCAGTGTAAGTCGATCGATACGATGCACCGACTCAATCCGATCCTCATCGACGATACGACGGGTCAGACCAAACAGTCGCCGCTTATCGTTGGGGAGACCACTGCTATTAGCGATCCATCCTGCAGCAGCCAGGGCCTGACGAGTTGCGACGCCATCACCGCCGAGCGCCAACAGCTCATAGTGAATAGCGCCTTCCCAGCCAGCGCTTCGCCCCTCTGCCTTGAGGCGCAGATCGAGCGCCTGATCGAAGGCGGGATTGTCACCATAGACAGCAGCGATATCATCCGTTTGGTAATCGGTCAGGGTCGGTAGCAGCTGGATATGGCCGCCAACAACGGCTGGCGTCTCGAACGAGACCAGAATCAGTAGCGCCGCGAGCAGACGAACGATCATGCCCGGCTGCTATTCTGCTGGTCCGATTCGATCTGGCCGTCGCGGAGTGCGATAAGACGTTTCGAGTAGTTCATCACCAGTTTGTCGTGGGTAGAGAAGAGAAAGGTTATACCGTGCTCCTCATTCATATGGCGCAGCAGCTGCATCAGATTCTCTGCCGTATGTGAATCGAGGTTGGCGGTCGGCTCATCGGCCAGCACCAGGGTCGGTTCGGAGACGATGGCACGCGCCACTGCTACCCGCTGCTGCTGTCCACCGGAGAGCTCCGCCGGTAGGCGCTTCTCCATTCCGGAGAGCCCCACCTCATCGAGCATGGCACGGGCGCGTTCACCCCGCTCCGCCGCCTCCACGCCCTGCAGTTGCATGACAAACTCGACGTTCTCCTGCGCATTGAGTACGGGGATCAGATTGTAGGCCTGGAATACAAAACCGAGATGGTTGAGGCGCAGATCGGCCAGCTCACCCTTGCTCATGGTATCGAGCCGCTGACCGCTGAGGTAGACCTCCCCACTGCTCGGCGTATCGAGTCCACCGATAACATTAAGCAGCGTACTCTTGCCAGAACCAGAGGGCCCTGAGAGACAGGCGAAATCGTGTTGCGGTATCTCCAACGAGAGATCGTCGAGGGCATGCACCTCGACATCACCCTGCCGATATCGTTTGGTCAGACTCCGACAACTAACCGTTACATCATTCACCATTAACTCCTGTTGATCGCTTCAATCGGCACCGTGCGTGCCGCGTGCCATGCGGGATAGAGGCTGGCAAGAATCCCAAGCACCACCACCAGCAGGTTGGCGGTCACTACATCCGAGATCCGCACCGACGGGTAGAGCACCGGCGCATAACCGATCATCTCCATCCCCTCGGCAAAGGCGGAGAGATCGATCCCATCGCCCACCCAGACGATATAGAGTCCAGCCAGCCCGTTACCAAGCAGCAAACCGATGCTAAGCAGTAGTAGCGACTCGATCAGCACCTGCAGCAGGATCAAACCGGGACGCATACCGAGCGCCTGCAGTAGACCAATCTCACGGGTCCGCTCAAATACCGCCATCAATAGTGTGTTGACCAAACCAAACGACATCGCCAGAAAGACCACCACAAACCAGATCACCAGAATGGCATCGATCATGCCCGCCATCAGCTTCATCATCGGCTGCAGCTCCTGCCAATCAAGCGCTTCAAGATCAGGCGATACACTGCGCAGCTGTGACAGCAAAGGTTCCAGCCCCTCATGCGAGTCACTGCGTAGTGCAATCTCGGAGATCTGATTATCGATCCGCAGCATCTTCTGCGCTGTCTTCAGACCAACAAAGAGATAGGCGGTCTCGCTCTGCTGCATCTCCGCATCGAAGATGCCCACTACCCGGAAACCACGATCGGCAAGCTCACCATCCGCCCCCTGACTCATTACCACGACTCGTTTACCGAGTCGGGTCTCCAGTCGGTCGGCCAACTTACGACCAAGCAGCAGACCACGGTCCTCCACACCCTCTAGATAGCGACCCTCGCGCACTCCGCTACCGATAAATGAGAGTTCACGCTCCTTACCTGGATCAATGCCCACCAGAGTGATGCCCGCCGACTCTCGCTCACTGGAGATTACTGCCGGTAGTGCAATACGTGGACTCCACTGCTCAACCTCGGGCCCATCCAGAAGTTTGAGCAGTTCGCCCGAGGGGGGAGCGATGCCGTGTTCAATAACCGGATCGTCGCGATAGGCCGCATGATGGAGTTGGATATGGCCGGTAAGATTATTGATCGCCGCATGTAGCTGTGCCTCCATCGAACCGCGCGCCAGCGCTGCCAGCGCCACCATCGCGAAAACCCCGAGCGTAATCGCGGTGATCAGAATCAGTGAACGACGGTGTTGGCGCCAGATGTTGCGCCACGCAAGCCTGAGTATTGTCACGGCGTACGCCCCCTGGGCTGCATGAGTTGATCGCAGCGCTCACCCTGGACAAACAGGATCGCCAGACCCAGCGCCTCTATGTTGACGCTATAGGTCTCAGCCACACCACTGAACCCTCTTTCAAATACAACCGAGTAACCACGGCGCTCCATCTCGGCGATGAAACGTTCAGGCGTATCGAGACCCTGCATCCGTTCGACCTTACGGGAGAGTATCTCAATCGGCGCACATTCGCCGTGGCGCGCCATCAAATACCAATCCGCTTCAACAGCGATTGGCAGCAGTAAGATCAGTAGCAGGCTATACCGCATTCATCGCCTCCACCGGTTGCAGTTTGCGTATACGCATTGCTGGGTAGAGCGCGGCAAGCAGGGTAAATATCAAGATACCGGCGGGACCGAGCAGTAGCGCCAGTAGTGAGATTTGTGGATAGATCTCACCAGGAATATTAAATTCGGCACCGATCTCCTCCATGCCAGGATAGCTAAAGCCGTTGAGATCGTAGTAGAGCGCAATCGAGCCACCCAGCAGCAGGCCCAACAGCAGTCCCACCACCACCAGCAGCAGTGATTCGAGCATCACCAGGCTACCGAGACGTAGCGGTGTCATACCCAACGAGAGCAGAATGCCAAATTCGCGGGTGCGTTCCAGCACCGCCATCAGGAAGGTATTTAAAATGCTGAAGGTAACCACCAGAATCAGCACCGCATAGATGAACCACCCCTCCATCATATCGGCCTGAATGATCTGCCGTAGGCCCGGTATTATCGATTCCCAGTCGAGCGCAACCAGCCGCTCGTCGCTTCCGACAAACTGCTGCAGTTGCTGTTTATATGCCTGAGTCTCTGTATCACTCGGTGCTCGCACCACGATGGCGTGTGCAGCATCCGGCATAACAAACACTTCCTGAAAGGTTGCCAGCGGGATCTGCAGCAGGGCGCGATCAAACTCCTGTGAACCACTCTCGAAGATACCGACCACCTCTAACACCGTGGCAGCAACTGAACCATCACGCGCCGAACCGAGTAGTGTCAGCTCCCCCCCTATCTGTACCTTGAGGTTTCTCGCCAGTGCCGCGCCGATCACCGCCTCGTAACCGTGCGCATTGATATAACGTCCCTGCTTGATCAGGCCCGGTAGCGTCGAGACCATCACCTCATGGTGTGACTCCACACCGACCACCTGCGCACCAAAGCTGCGCTGCTCAGAGGCGATCAGTGCAAACCCCATCGCTCGCACCGCCACACTATCCCAACCCGTTTCGCTTCGGATCCTCGTAGCGATCTCTGTGGCGTTGGTGATATCGGTGCGTAGTCGCGGTCTGTCCTGATAACCCTCGCGTTGTAGCTGCACATGTCCGGTGTAGAGACGCAGGGTGTTTTCAATCATCGCATCGTAGGCGCCGAGCTGAATGGTGATACTGAAGATCAGCAGCGTCGCTGCAAAGGCGATCGCAGCAATCGTCAACCAGGTACGTCGTGTGTGACGCCAGATGTTGCGCCATGCGAGACGAAACAGCATCAGAAACGTGGATTTCGCAGGCTAGAGAGGGTGAAGGTGCCGGGTGGAATGGAAATGCCATAGCTGGCATCGAGCACACGCACCTCGGTCCACTCGTCGGGGTGCGCCTCTTTCTGCATCCGTTCTACAGCTGCAATCACCTTACCTCCTATCTCACGGATGTCACTGGTCACCATACGTTTTACAACCGCATTGTCCTGGTCATAAAAGGTGTGCTCGAGCATTACATTGTCATCACGAATGCGTAACAGTTCCTTACCCCATACCACGGGAGCATCCTCGTGCGGGATCGATTCGATCGTGTAGACCGTATGCCCCTCAATCTCGGTCGATTCGACAATCTTGTGCTCATACTGCTCAATGATCTCATCGGCACGTACGATATCGTTATTAGAGAAGTCGGAGCCCATCCAGCTCTGATTCATCATGCTCGAGGGGATCTTGATCACGCGATTGATCTTTGGCGCAAAACTCCACATCCGGTTATCGATCAGCAACGTGGCATTACCACGATCCTTGGCGGGTTCAACAACGCGCATCAACGACTGATCGAGACCCTGAGTCCAGACCTGCATACGCATGGTGCGCTCCCAGTCGGAACGGTGAATGGTCATCTCAAACTCGCTATAAGATGAGAGGTCACGCCAATGCTCAATTGCGCGACGCACTATCTCATCAGCGGTAATTGCCGCTGCTTGCAACTGGAAGGAGATAAAAAATGCGGTAATCGTAATCAGAATTTTCAATGACCCACCCCTCTGACCTATCAGGACAGTTTATGACAATCTGCGACAGCTTGGTATGACAACAGATCACTATTTTTATTTAATTCAATATCTGTCACACACATGACACGCCATGTCATTAGTTATGATTATTTTTCACATTAGTATTATCACTGTTTCAATATTTATTATTTTAGAAACAGTCTGAAATACACTATAAATATCGTCTTTTAAGCGCGTGACTCAATTCGACAAAAGCCTTAGTCTCAACTATATGACGGGGTGGATGCGGCGTTAATTTAATTTAACAAATCAGACCAATTTAATCGGTCAATTTCGGCTGCACCCTTCGAATTAAGAGACTGTTACCTGGAGCGATCGGACCGATATCGGCGTCAAGGTTCTTACCTCTTTGCCGACATTTGATCTAGAGGCAACTACACCTCTCACCGCTCCACATCAGAACGGCCCACAGTTCTCACAATTTCCAATAATATTAAGCAGTGCCAACTGGACAATCTGTCAAAGGGAAACAACAAGATGAATAACATGAGCATGAAGAACAAGTTTGCCCTCGTCTGTTCCATTCTGGCTCTCGCCGTCATTGTCCAGGGCATCATTATTTTCACCGGCAGCAACTCGATCATCAATGAATCGAAGCAGATCGCCAACAACGAAATCCCAATCCTGAACAAGGCACATCAGCTCAAACTGAGCGTGGTACAGGTACAGCAGTGGCTCACCGATATCAGTGCTACGCGTGCTCTAGACGGATTGAATGATGGTTTTGACGAGGCCGAAGCAAACGCTGCGCTGTTCAAACAGCTGCTCTCTGAGCTCAAAGAGCTCGACACCGAAAACCGTGCCTATACGAACAGATGCTGCCTGCCTTTGAGTCTTATCACGCAGTCGGAAAGAAGATGGCACAGGCCTATATTGATGATGGACCTGCTGGCGGCAACAAGATGATGGAGAAGTTTGACGCAGTAGCCGCCAATATCGGTGAGATGGTTGATCCGTTCCTTGAAGCCACACAGGATCGTGCCAATGCGCTACTGCTCTCTGAGCAGGAGAGCCTAAAAAATGCCCAGCTTATGCTCGGTCTGGGCGCCGCTGTATTCCTGTTCCTGGTCGGTTTTGCCTACTTCATGATGTTTAAGGCGCTCTCATTCCTGCGACTGCTAATCGACAACATGAAACAGGTCTCTTCAGGCGATCTGACCGGTGACGTTAATCACTGGTGCAGCAGCGATGATGAACTAGGCGCACTCTGCAACAGCGTTCGAGAGATGAAGGAGAAGCTTCAGGAGCTGATCTCCAACGTCACCACTGCCTCACATGAGGTCAACAACTCCGCCCATGAACTCTCAAACTTCTCTGCCCAGACAACCGATGCGATTGTACGACAGCAGAATGAGATCAACCTTGTCGCCACTGCCGTCACCGAAATGTCTGCCAGCGCCCATGAGGTTGCCAACAACGCCAGTCTGGCGGCCAACTCCGCGCAAGAGGCCGATCAACAGGCAGGCACCGGCAAACAGGTGGTCAACCAGACTGTCAGCTCTATTAACACTCTGGCGGAGAATGTCGGCCAGGTCGCCCAGGTTATTCAGAATCTGGAGCACGACAGTGTGGAGATCGGTGGCATCCTGGAGGTTATTCGCGGCATCGCAGAACAGACAAATCTACTTGCACTCAACGCCGCAATTGAGGCCGCCCGCGCAGGTGAGCAGGGCCGCGGTTTTGCCGTGGTTGCCGATGAGGTCCGCACCCTCGCCTCGCGTACCCAGCAGTCGACTCAGGAGATTCAGGGCATGATCGAGAAGCTACAGAGCGGTACGCGTAACGCCGTAGTCGCTATGGAGCAGGGTCAGACACAGACTGCAGAGAGTGTGGAGCACGCCAGTAGTGCCGGCACTACCCTCGCCAGCATCACCGGTGCGATCAGTCAGATTAACGATATGAACACCCAGATAGCCGCTGCCTCCAATGAGCAGAGCACTGTGGCCGAGGATATCTCACGCAACATCAACGATATCAGCGTCGTTGCCGAACAGACGGCCGCAGGTGCACAGAAGACCGCACAGGAGAGTGAACACCTCTCCTCCCTGGCGCTGCAGCTCGAGGGAATCGTCGCTCAGTTCAAGGTATAGAGAAAAACAGCTATTCACCCTGATGGTCAGGGTGGATCAGTTACTCCGCCAACAGTGGCATAAAGAAATCACGCGATAGCTTGATCGCCTCTGCCAGAGTCAGCACGCTGCGGGTCTCAACTGTATCTCCCTGCCACTCGGCAGCCACCTTCGCAGAACATAGATAGATCATATCGAGGCAGATCGTCTTCGCCGCGCAACCATCGGTCGCCTGCCACTGAATACCCACATGCAGATCAGGGCACTGCCCCATTGCATCGACCTGTTCACCATCCTGATTAATGATCACGATCGAATCGGTGGCGCGGCAGCGTGAGCGGATCATGGTGGGCTGTTTGAACATCATCCCGATTGCCAGCGCATCGACTGCACACATGGCCCGGAGCTCGAGCGTTCCGAGCATCACCATATGTTCACGTGGCTCGCGGATCATTGGATAGGCACCGATCACCACGCCATCACTGTTTGTCACGACCAGATCCTGTTTTACCAGCTCGGCGATCGCAGCGCTGGCATCATCGATACCGGATTTCTCACACATCGCCTCGATCGCGAGGGGGCGGTTACTGTCGGCAAGCCCCTTGAGAATGGCGATATGGAGCTGCCGAAAAGATGGTGTCAGCGCAGCCTGATTTGCAGCGAGTGGAAGCAACTCATTGAGCCGAGCCAGCGTAATCTCTGCAGCGTCATAAACAGGTTTAGCACCACTTTCAGTCATTTATCTAAATCTCCATACACATAGCGTTGCGCAATTGAGCCAATAGCCATTTCAGGTACTCAGACGAACTACAGATATTTAATCAGATCAACAGAGGCTGTTAGATTGAGCAGGGGCCATCGTAGACCGACATAATCGAGCGCAGCTCTTCGGCTACGGCGTGCCGTTCGCTACCATCCAGATGGTCAGTTCCTTCAACGGCTTCACCGGCATCAAGCTGCTCAATAATCAGCGTCACCTCACGGCAACCGCGCTGACAGAGCTGCTCCACGCAGTGGTCTATCTTCTCTCTACTCATACCGGTAATCATAACAATCTCGCCAAATTTTTCATGCGCACTACTACCGATTCACAGTGTTTTGACAATGTTTTGCAGACGTTTGACCGAAACACTCTGCACCGTCTTTAGCTCCTGGGCAAAGATAGAGACGCGCAGCTCCTCTATCAGCCAACGAAACTCGAGCAGCTCCCGACTCTGGCGTTTTCCTTCCCCACTGCGCTCCGCCCAGACACGCCATAATGACTCAATCTCAAGCCGATGCTGGCGATCACGTGCTAGTTGCCCCGCGACCTTATCGAGCCGCCGGCTGACCGCCTTCAGATAACGTGGCAGGTGGGACAACCACTCCGCTGGTGTTTTAAGCACAAACCCCGGGTAGACCAGATGCCCGAGCTGTGCACTGACATCAGTAATCGCCTCCAGCAGGGTCGGGGGAATCGAGCCCTTGATCTGCTTGGAGATGGCATGGTGTTCTGCAAGGGTTTCAGCCACCACTTGGCTGAGACGGTTAGCCGTTTCAATCAACCGCCCGCGCCCCCGCTCACAGACTGCATGGAAGGCGGCTTCAGTTCGTGGCAGCGGCTGATCGAGAAAGGCGTGGTCGATGGCGGCCATCACCAGGTCCAGCTTGAGTGCATTGCAGTTGCCGATGCGAGTGTAGTGGAGACAACTCTTCTCAATACCGGGAAGATTCTTTTGCAGATACTTGATCTCTTTGCCAACCTGCAACGCAATCAGTCGTCGCAGCCCACCGTGCATCGCCTGCTCTGCCTGCCATGCATCGTCGAAGAGCTCTATCGCAACACTCTCACCCTGATCGACCAATGCCGGATAGCCCTGCAATTTGAGACCGTGCTGGGTAACGTTATAGACCTCGGGTAAATCGCCGAAGTCCCACTCGGTAATCCCCTCGCGCTCAATTGTCTTCTCCGTCAGGCCACTAAAGCTCTCTTTGGCTCGTCCGCCGAGATCTGCCTGGAGCAGTTCAAGATCGCGTCCCTCGCCCACCACCTTCCCCTTGGCATCGACGATACGGTAGTTCATGCGCAGGTGATCGGTCAGCTGCTCGCTCTGCCAGGCACTCTCATCAACCGCAACACCGGTTATTCGCAGTAGCTGCCGCGAGAGTTGTTCAAACAGTGAACCCTCACCAAAGCTGATCACCTGCATCAAGGCGTCGGCAAAATTTGGTGCGGGTACGAAGTTTCGACGCAACGACTTGGGTAGTGACTTGATCAGCGCAATCAACTTCTCGCGCAGCAGTCCCGGCACCAGCCACTCGAACTGCAGCGCCTCAATCTGATTCAGCGCGGCCAGCGGCAGCTGTAGCGTCACACCGTCGTCACGACTGCCCGGCTCAAAGTGGTACTCATATTTCAGCTTGAGCGCCCCCACCTTGGCGGAGGGTGGGAACTGCGCCTGAGTCACTCCAGCGGCATCGTGCTGCATCAGCTCTTCACGAGTCAGGAAGAGTAGCTTCTCATCCTTGGCCTCTACACCACGCCGCCATTTTTCAAAGGTTGCACCGCTATAGATACCCGTCGGAATCTTCTGCTCGTAAAACTCAACCAGCACCTGCTCATCGACCAATACATCGCGACGGCGTGAGCGGTGTTCCAGCGACTCGATCTCCTCAAGCAGTTTTCGATTGTGTTTGAAGAAGGGGGCTCTGCAGTTGAACTCACCCTCCACCAGCGCACTGCGGATAAAGATCTCGCGAGCCTCATCGGGTTTGATCGGCCCGAAGTTGACCCGGCGTTTGGGATTGATCGTTACCCCGTAGAGCGTAACTCGTTCACTAGCGGCTACCTGCCCCGCCCGCTTCTCCCAGTGCGGCTCGCTGTAGCTGCGCTTGACCAGATGATCTGCCAGACGCTCAATCCACTCCGGCTTGATCGCCGCTATGGTATGGGCGTAGAGCTTACTGGTCTCAATCAGCGCGCCCGCCATCAACCACTTCGGTGGTTTTTTGAACTGGGCTGAACCGGGGAAGACATGGAAGCGACTGTTACGCGCCCCCAGGTAGCTCTGTTTCTCATCGCGGAAACCGATATTACCGAGCAGACCACTCAATAGTGCACGGTGGATCGCATCGTACTCAGCAGGTGTACTGTTCTCCTTCGCCCCCATCACCTTGACCAGAGTGTGCAGCTGTTGCCACACCTCACGCCACTCACGCATGCGCATATAGGAGAGATAACGATCGCGGCAGAGCTTTCGCAGCTTACTCTGCGTCAGGTGGTGGCGCTGCTCCTCATAAAACTGCCAGAGCTTGAGATAGGTAAGAAAGTCAGACTGCTCATCGTTAAACTCATTATGACGCTGGTCCGCCTTATCACGCGCCCCGTGTGGCCGTTCTCGTGGATCTTGAATCGAGAGTGCGGCGGCAATCACCAACACCTCTGCCAGCGCCCCCTCCTGCTCCGCCGCAAGCAGCATACGACCAATACGCGGATCGACGGGTAGTTTGGCAATTTTCTGTCCCAGCTTGCTCATACGTCGTCGGTTATCGACCGCGCCCAGCTCATGCAGCAGCTTGTAACCATCGTTGATAAAACGACTATCGGGCGGCTCAACAAAGGGGAAGTCCTCGATATCGCCCAAGCCCAGCGCCTGCATCTGCAGGATCACCGCAGCGAGGTTGGTACGTTTCACCTCCGGGTCGGTGAACTCAGCAAAGTTATTGAAATCCTCCTCGGCGTAGAGACGGATCGCAATACCGGGACCAAGTCGCCCGCAGCGTCCGGAGCGCTGGTTGGCCGAGGCCTGTGAGACCTTCTCAATCGGTAGCCGCTGCACCTTGCTGCGGTAGCTGTAGCGCGACAGACGCACGTAGCCGGGATCGATCACATAGCGGATACCCGGCACGGTCAACGAGGTCTCGGCAACATTGGTCGCCAGCACAATGCGACGACCGCGATGGCTCTGAAAGACACGGTTCTGCTCGCTGGCAGAGAGACGCGCGTAGAGCGGCAGGATCTCAGTGTGGGGTGGATGGTGTTTGCGCAGCGCCTCGGCCGTCTCGCGAATATCGCGCTCACCGGGTAGGAAGATCAAAATATCCCCCTCACCCTCGCGCGATAACTCATCAACCGCGTCGAGTATCGCCTGTAGCTGATCACGATCACGCGAATCATCATCCTCAGACTGCAGCGGGCGGTAGCGCAGCTCAACCGGGTAGGTGCGCCCGGAAACCTCGATGATCGGGGCATCACTGAAGTGGCTGGCAAAACGTTCGGTATCGATCGTCGCCGATGTGATGATCAGTTTCAGATCGGGACGTTTCGGTAGCAGCTGTTTGAAGAAACCGAGCAGAAAATCGATATTAAGGCTGCGCTCATGCGCCTCATCGATGATCAGCGTGTCGTACTGGTTGAGATATCGGTCGCGTTGAATCTCGGCCAGCAGAATGCCGTCGGTCATCAGTTTGATATAGCTCTCGGGACGGGTGCGATCGGAGAAGCGCACCTTGTATCCCACCGTATTACCCAACTCACTCTTTAGCTCTTCAGCGATACGAGAGGCAACGCTGCGCGCTGCAATACGCCTCGGCTGGGTGTGACCAATCAATCCGGCCACGCCACGCCCCGCCTCAAGCGCAATCTTTGGCAGTTGGGTCGTCTTTCCTGAACCGGTCTCTCCGGCGACGATCACCACCTGGTTCTCGCGGATAGCGGTAGTAATCTCATCACGCCGTCCACTGACGGGTAGCTCTTCCGGGTAGTCGGGCGTAGGGACATTTGCAGCGCGTTGCTGATACTTCGCCACCGCGCGCTCAACATCGTGCTCAAGCTTGGCCACTGCCTCACTGCCACAGCTGCCCTGTCGCGCCTTGCGCTGCAGATCGCGCAGGCGACGTTGCAGGCGGTGACGATCCATCGCAAGGATCGACGCTAACTGTTTGTTGAGGCCTTTAAGTCGTTGTTGCACGGCAGAAGTGACTGAAAAACTGGGGGTCGCATAGTGTACGGCACCCCCTGCCCTGGCGAAAGGAAGCACACGGAGTTTGGTGCTATTATCAAAGAATAACGATAATTCAATGAACTGATAACAATACGACTATGAAACTGAATCACACACTGATTGCTCTCATCACGCTTGCACTCTGCACACCGGCACTCGCCTATCGCGACGCCGACCTGGAAAGCGTCGAGGCTGGAAAGGATTGTCCCAACTGCAATCTTAAAGGCGCCGATATGGAGCGACTTGATCTCTCTGGACTCAACCTGCGTGGTGCCAATATGCGCAAGGCACTACTCAAGAATGCAGTACTCGATGGCGCCGACCTACGTGGAGCCAACCTCGACAGCGCCGATCTCAGTAATGTCACGCTCGATGGCGCCAACCTGGTCGATGCCAGCATGCGCAAATCCACGCTGTTTGATGCCTCACTCAAGAAGGCCAATCTAAGTCGAGCGGTACTACGCGATGCCATGGCCGATAACAGCGATTTTAGTAACGCCAACCTTCAGCAGGTCGACATGCGCCGTGCGCGACTACGCCGAGCCATCATGACCGGCGCCAACCTCAGCGGAGCAAATGCTGGCAGCACCGACCTGCGTGAAGTGAAATTTAACAATGCCAATCTGCTAAATGCACGACTCAACGACGCAAAGCTAAAAGAGGCAAATTTCATTGGTAGCAACATCGGCGGCGCACAGTTCAAGCGGGCCAGAAATCTCAATCTTTTCGGTGCTATCGATAAACGCAGCCAGACGGCAATATCAGCCAAAGTGGCGCCTGTTCAACCACAGGCCCCACAGCCACTCGCACCGCCTCCCACCCAGTAACACCTGCACCACTTCCGCAACCATCCTTGGCCACTCTCGCCACAAGCGAGGGTGGCAACAGATGCGTCACGCCTAAACCGCTATATAATCGATCAGATTCAGAATTAAACACGGAACAATACTATGTTTACAGGCATCGTCCAGGGCACTGCAGAGGTGGTCGAGATCATCGAGAAATCACAGTTTCGCACCCATGTAGTAACGCTCCCAGAACCACTATTTGATGGACTCGAAGCGGGGGCATCGGTCGCCCACAACGGCTGCTGTCTTACCGTCACCCAGATCGACGGAAATCGCATCACCTTCGACCTGATGCAAGAGACCCTCAAGGTAACCAACCTTGGTGATGTAACGGTTGGCAGTCGGGTCAACGTGGAGCGCGCCGCAAAGTTCGGCGATGAGATCGGCGGTCACGCCATGTCGGGCCATATCCTCTGCGTTGCCGAGGTGAGTCGAATCATCGAGAGCGAGAACAACTGCCAGATCTGGTTCAAGATCCCCGTACAGTGGACCAAGTATGTATTTACCAAGGGCTACATCGGCATCGATGGCATCAGCCTTACCATCGGTGATGTTGAGGGAGAGGAGTTCAACGTCAATCTGATCCCCGAAACGCTCGAGCGCACCAACATCG
Source organism: Solemya pervernicosa gill symbiont (assembly GCF_002020875.1). Classification (NCBI taxonomy): domain Bacteria; kingdom Pseudomonadati; phylum Pseudomonadota; class Gammaproteobacteria; species Solemya pervernicosa gill symbiont. The sequence continues at coordinate 23,861 of NZ_MPRL01000036.1, forward strand.
GAACTCGCCAGATCGGCGACCGTATCAATATAGAGATCGATCCGCAGACCCAGGCGATCGTCGATACCGTTGAGCGTGTGATGTCGGAGCACAGATAGTTTCGGATGATGGCGGAGTCTGCATTAACTCCGCCCCATTGGTACATGCAGGTCACCTTTCTGATATGAGTCTTTTCGTTATTCCTGGCTTGCGGCTGTTCAGTCCTCTTGTCCCGGAAACTGATTACGCCACACAACTTCTCCAACTGAGAATCCCTGAAGATTCAGAGAGGAGAGAAAGTTCGCGTATTCATCCAGAGATTCATAGGGGCCGTGGATCCCCTTCATCTCACTCCAATGTGGACCCGCTCCGAAGTCCATAACGTGCAATTTTCCCTCAACAGTAAAACCAGTGGCCCAGTGATGAATCTTACCTGTACCGTTCCTCACGAAAATCCACCGAGCTTTGTAACTCGGGTCAATTCGGTTAAGGGCATCGAGAGCGAGATTTGCAGAATCGACACAATAGCCCGCCTTATCGTCATAGGTTGCTGACGGGTTGCGCGCCAGTAGCCCTTTAGGACCTTGTGTGCGAATCCTTTTCTGAACAGACCCAAGTCTACTTCTATCGAAGCTAAAGTTACTGTTGAGCCACTTCCCCACATCCTCATAAGATGACCATCTACTAACGGCTTCTTCATAGGAGCTGGCGTAAGCAGTCGACGGACCTATCCAGAACAAAATAAGTGAAGCTGCAAAAACTGCCCGAAGGCAAGTCGATTTAGCCATTTGGTTCATAGCGTTTACTCCTTCGCTGACCGCCATGGATAGCGAAGCGAAGGCGGTTAGTCCGCGATAGTCGACGCCGTCTGCCTATTCGTAGTTGAGAGCGAGAGCGAACGACGAAATTTTTTTAGCAACACCAGTATGATGCCAATTAACGTGATATCACAATATCAATTATTGACATCAGGTCTTAGCGATTTATCAAACAACCCATTGATACAAAGCGATATATACCAGAACTAGAACTGACTCCGGTATATCTCAACCTCTCCGCCAGGTGTGGAACCGCTCCACCCAGTTCAGCAACGCCTCGGGCTTGTGCGCCCGCTTCCAGTTACCCGCGACATATTTATTTGCCTCGGCGAGCGTTGGGTAGATGTGGATGGTACCGAGGATCTTATTGAGGCCGAGGCCGTGCTTCATCGCCATCACGAACTCGGCAATGAGATCACCGGCGTGTGAGCCGACGATGGTGACACCGAGGATCTTGTCCTTGCCGGGAACTGTCAGCACCTTCACCACACCGTGCGCCTCACTGTCAGCGATGGCGCGATCAAGATCATCGATACCGTAGGTTGTGACCTCATAGTCGATGCCCTTCTCTTTTCCCTCCAGTTCGTTAAGACCAACACGGGCCACCTCGGGGTCACAGTAGGTCGCCCAGGGGATCACCGAGTAGTCGACACGGAACCGTTTCAGCGGTGAGAAGAGCGCATTGACCGAGGCGTACCACGCCTGATGGGCGGCGGTGTGAGTGAACTGGTAGGGGCCGGTGACATCACCGCAGACGTAGATATTCGGGAAGTTGGTGCGTAGAAAAGGATCAGCTTCAACGGTACCGCGAGGTGTGAGCGTGACACCGAGTTTCTCAAGTCCGAACTTCTGCACGTTGGCCTGTCGCCCCAGAGCGATCAGTAGCTGATCGTAGGGGACTTCACGCTCCTCGCCATTGTGTTCGCAGACCACATAACGCTGCCCTTCACGTTCTTCTATTCGTTTGGCACTGTGCGCCGTCAGCAGCTCAACACCCTCTGCGGAAAAGCGCTCGGCGACCATCGCTGAGATCTCCTCATCCTCTCGCGGCAGGATACGCGCAGGTCGCTGCAGTAGCGTCACCTGAGAGCCTAAACGGTGAAACGCCTGTGCAAGCTCGCAACCGATTGGGCCACCACCCAGCACCACTAAGCGTTTCGGTTGTTCGCGTAGCTCCCAGATGGTATCGGAGGTGTGATACTCGCTCCCCTCAAGCCCAGGTAGCTGTGGTACCAGCGGCCGTGCACCGGTGGCGACAATAATGGTGCGGGTGGTAATTACTCGCCCTTCGACCTCGACCTCATAGGGGGAGAGAATCTTTGCATCACCACTGATGCACTCCACGCCCAGTTTGTTATAGCGTTCCACCGAGTCGTGCGGCTCCACCTCAGTTATCACCCGCTGCACCCGCTCCATCACCTCGGCAAATTCAAAATCGACCTCCGCCTTTTTAAAACCGAACTCTTCAGCACGTGCGGCATAGGCGAGCATCTTGGCTGAACGAATCAGCGCCTTACTCGGCACACAGCCGGTATTAAGACAGTCTCCCCCCATCTTGTGACGTTCGATCAAGGCGACCTTCGCCTTCACAGCTGCAGCGATATAGGCAGAGACCAGTCCTGCCGAGCCACCACCAATTACCACCAGGTTGTAGTCGAAGCTGCTCGGTTTTTTATAGGGTTTCATCACCTCTCTTGCCTTGATCCACTCGACCAACTTCTTCGCTAGCAGCGGGAATATACCGAGCAGTGCAAACGAGAGCAGCAGCCCCGGCGAGAGAATGCCGGAGAGCGATTCGAGTGAGGCGAGCTGATCACCCGCATTCACATAGACGATAGTGCCGGGCAACATGCCGACCTGACTAACGAGAAAGTACTTCCAGGTCTTAATCGGTGTCAGCCCCATCAACAGATTGATCATAAAGAAGGGGAATATCGGAATCAGTCGCAGGGTAAAGAGATAGAGCACGCCATCCTTTTCGACACCCGCATTGATCGGGCCAAGCTTGTCGGCAAAGCGACTCTGCACCGCATCACGCAGTAAAAAACGGGCTACTAGAAAGGCAAGTGTTGCGCCGATGGTACTGGCAAAGGAGACCACCACTGTGCCGACTGCCAGGCCAAATACGGCTGCACCCGCTAGTGTCATAATTGTCGCACCCGGCAGCGAAAGCGCCGTGGCTGCAATATAGATCGCCATGTAGATGGCGATAAAGGTAAATGGATTTTCGTGGTAGCGCTCTAGCAGCTCACCACGTTGTGACTGCAGATACTCCAGGGTGAGAAAGCGCCCCAGATCGAAGGTAAAAAAGACGCCGATCATCAGCGCGATGGCGACCAGCAACAGCAGTCGCATCAGGTTATTATTTTTCATCGGCCCAAGCCTTGTTCGGATTCGATACAGACTTAAAGTTAGCAGCTATTGAAACGCCCCGCTCAACCGAGCAGTGAAAACAGCTCCAACAGCAATCGAATCACGCCACTCATCACCAGCGCCACACTCACCGAGAGACCCACCGAGTAGAACGCCTCACGTGGCCTGAGTGTCTTCAACATCACCGCAAAGGTCGAAACGCAGGGCACATAGAAGGTGAGGAAGATCAGGAAGGTGGTGATCTGAACCCAATCCATCACCGTACCGATTTCAAAGGTGCCGAGTGCCTGATAGATCATCAGCAGTGAGAGCTCCTTGCGCAACACGCCGAAGAGAATCGGCACACCCAGCACCAACGGAAGGCCGAGCCACCAGCTGGTCACAGGCATCAGGAGCTTATTGATCACTGCATCGGCCCCGACAAAACTGAGCAGTGCGAGTACCACGCTACCGCCCACCAACAGAGGGGTGACGATGGTGAGAATGTCACTGGTACGCAGCCAGGTGGTCTGCAACACACCACGCAGTTTAGGTAGCGCATAGGGAGGAATCTCCTGCACCTGCCCAGGGATCGGGTCAGGATGGGAGCGGGTCAAAATGCGCCCCATCAACGCAATCACCACCACGGTGATGGCAAAGATCATAAAGACACCCAGGCCACCTAGATATTTGCCGGCCAGCGCCAGAATGATCGCCGAGCGTGCTGAGCAGGGGACAAAGGTGATCAGCACTGCAGAGACAAATCGTTCGTGGCCCTTGGTTGAATGCGCTGCTGCGGAGATTGCTGGAACGTTACAGCCAAGACCGAGCAGGAAGGGCACCGCCACACCACCATGTAGACCAATCTGGTGAAAACCACGGTCGACCACAAAGGCGATACGCTGCATCACCCCCGACTCCTCCAGTACCACCAGCAAAACCACCAATGGAATCATGTAGGGGACGACGATGCCGACCAGACCGATCAGCCCATCGACCACAGCCTTTCCTACCACACCTGTTAGTGCCGTCGGCTGCCAGACAGAGACCGCATCGATCAGTTTTGCGGCCGTCATGGAGTCGAGCCAGGCACTCACCTCAAAGACGATAAAGAGCACTGCCGCGAAGACCAGCAGGCTACCGACCAGACCCCAACGCGGATGTAGAAAGAGCTCATCGAGCCACAGTTTCCAGCGACTCCCCTCATGCGCTCCACCCAGCCGGGTCACCCCCTCGAACATTACCGCAGCACGGTGGTGCCGGTCGGCATGCAGCTCATCCTCCAGTGAGCGGGGCAGCGTTGCCTCCGCCTCACCACGCAGACGGGTCAGATCTGCACTCAACTCTGAAAAGTGCTCCTTGATCTCGGCAGTGAAGTAACGATCACCGGCCACCAGCTGCATCAATAGAAAGGCGTGTGGCACGTTAAAGGCGTGATGAACCCCCGGGTGCTGCAGCAGATCGCTCAATGGTTTAGCCGCATCGCAGATATGTTTGCTGGCCGGCTGTGGCTGCGGGCAGACGCCCTGACGCACTGCATGCACCGCCGTTTTAAAGACATCAGCAATACCGTGACCCATCAGCGCCACCGTAGGCACCACCGGTACACCCAGCTCCTCGCTGAGCGCGTTGATGTTGATATGAATCCCCTTCTCGCGCGCCTCATCCATCATGTTGAGCGCAATCACCATTGGCCGTCCCAGTGAACTCAGTTCGAGACTAAGTTCGAGGTTACGGTCGAGCGCAGTGGCATCGACCACCTGGATGAGTACATCGGGGGCGGCAAAGGGAGCCGGTGGTTGATCGGACTCATGGCGAGAGACGGCGGGACGTTCATCTCCCCAGAGCAGGTATTTGAGTGAGACCTGGTCATCGTCTGAGAGGTTGTGCAGCGACTGGATACTCGGCAGATCGACCAGCATCGCCTCATCCATGCCTATCTGCACGCTACAGGCGCGGTAGCTGCGCTCGGTACCGGCCAGTTCACCGGTGTAGATCTCGGTACTGGATACCACCTTAAAGAGGGTGCTCTTGCCGCTATTGGGCTGGCCGATCAGCGCAATACGCAGACGTTTGTCGCCACGAAACAGGGGGGACTGAAGGGGAACCGAGACTTCACTTTTAGTGCTAATCACTGCATTAAACCTAATATTCAGAGTCTCGTGCGACGCTATCCTTCATGTTGCACGATCACTCGCCGGGACGCGTCTCCCGCACCCCTCTCTCTTACCTGAACAGCGCCTACTCTCAGCACGCTGCCACGTCGCCAGCCTGTCACTCTATATTTTTGCGAGGAATCGGTCGAGTTCGTTAGCAAAGGCGCGACGTTCACTCTGCCCCAGCGCGGCCGGGCCACCGGTGACCATACCGGTACTGCGCATCTCCTCCATGAAGTCGCGCATGTTGAGCCGCTGACGAATATTCTCAGTGGTATAGAACTCACCACGCGGGTTGAGTGCGTGACCACCGTTATCGATCACCTCAGAGGCGAGTGGGATGTCGGCGGTGATCACCAGATCACCCTGCTGTAGCTGCTGCACGATGTAGTTATCGGCGACATCAAACCCGGCAGCCACTCGTACCGACTTGATCACCTTCGAAGGGGGTGTGCGTAGCGGCTGATTGGCCACCAATGTCGTGGGTACCTTCAGCCGCTCAGCAGCGCGAAAAAGAATCTCCTTGATAACGCCCGGACAGGCATCGGCATCGACCCAGATGTGCATTATTGCGCAGTCTCGACTGGACCACGCTTGATCATCTCTCGCAGCCCCTCAACCGTCTTATTCACTGAGGGTGAACCGCTCTGCCATCCCTCACCGCTGGAGAGGAAGTTCTGCCGCTCTTCATAATAGGCGTCACTGAGACTCGCCAGTGCATTGATAAACGAGGCGTCGCCCTCCTCACGGCAATAGTCATTGAGCCACTCGAAGGCATCACTCATGGTGTTCGTGCCGAGGATGTTATAGGTACCGGGAACGATCAGATTAAAGGCGGAGAGATAACCGAGGATGTAGTTGTTGTAATAGTCGACCTCATCTCCCCCATCGATGGTAGCGGAGATATAGTCACTACAGCTCTTCGAGCCGAGGCCGAAGGCGGCAAAGCGCTGATTCATATCCTTTGCCGATAACGCCGTGCAGCTCAGTAGCAGGGCCAGTGCGATTACAACTCTCATCTAAAACCTTTTCTTTGCTTGAGGCTATTTGCTTAAGTATCGGCAATGTACCAGCGCACTTCAATCGCGTGTCAGCGTACCGTTAAAAACTGGGTATGAAATCCGCCTGAACATCTGGTCTAACCGCCCACTACTTCATTGAGCGCTATAGACCTCACCATCTGGATGAAACGCATACCAGGCGAACCAGTAGGCAGTTAACGAAGGTAGCTCCACTCCGGCACTGTCAAACACACCGCCACTGCGGAGTTCAACATTAAAACGAACCTCTAACTCCTGACCAGCAAAGATATCGACCAGCGGCTCCCTGCCCAGCGCCAGCTCCTTGATCGGGTAGGCCTTGAACTGACCGTCGATCTCCACCCCAATCACGATCTCCTTGGGGTGATAGCGACCATCAAATTTGGCCACCGGAAAGTAGATACTCTCTGACTCGCCGTAGTTTCCATAGGGGCTGCGGCTATAGTCACGACTGAAACCGGTATCAAATGAGAGCACCAGCGAATCACCGCCGCGTTGCCACTCCTCCCAGCTGGTGTGACTGATCGCCAGCTGTCTGAGCTTATGCCCCTTCATCGGCCCACTAATGGAGAGTTTTAGAATCTGCGACCAGAGCGACTCGGTCTCACGATCATAGAGCAATACATCACTGTTATAGAGCAGCCCTGAGACACCAAAACTGCGTGACTTGCCATCAAGTTTCGCCTCAAAGGCCATGCCGGTGCCGCAGAGTGGGCAGAAGGTGACGACGACTGCCTCGTCCTTAAAGTGATCATTGACGATTTCATGGTAGTTCAGGATGCGAATCGGATAGGCCTTGCGCACGCCATTGCGATCAATCCCAAGGACTCGATCACTCCCCTTGAGAAAGGTCGCCTCAGCCGCAGCAACGAACCTGGGTTTGTCGATCGCAGGAATGCCATCACGCGGTGGTCCGCCATGGTAGATCTCTTCGCTTGGGATCAGTGATGCTTCGAGATCGAAGCCGTTATCGGGCAGTGCGGCGTTGATCGCACGCATCAGTAGCGGGAAAAATGCGATCACCAGCAGCGAATAGATCAGCCAACGCGCATAGCGATGTTTAATCAACGTTAGATTGAGTTGCATGAGACTACCCTCCTCTAACAGACCCTCATTAGATCCTCTCTCGCCGGTGCGGTTCCCAGAAATCGAGCTCCGGACCCTCTGGAACGATACCGCTCGGATTGATTGAGTGATGACTTCGGTAGTAGTGACTCTTGATGTGGTCGAAATTGACCGTCTCAGCGATACCCGGCAGCTGATAGAGCTCTCGGGTATAGGCCCACAGATTAGGATAGTCGATCAGCCTCTGACGGTTGCACTTGAAGTGGCCAACGTAGACGGCATCGAAACGCACCAGAGTGGTAAAGAGTCGCCAGTCGGCCTCGGTAATTAGCTCACCGAGCAGGTAGCGCCGCTCGCCCAAACACTGTTCTAACTGATCAAGCGCAGAGAACAGGTTATCGAAGGCACGTTTATAGGCCAACTGACTGCCGGGGAGTCGCTATTTTTGCGGAAGCTTGTTTTGGGCATCCAAGCCCAAGCAAGCGGCAAATACTTAACGCGACCGTTTATGCCTACGGCGCCCC
>NZ_MPRL01000037.1:0-23623 GCF_002020875.1 Solemya pervernicosa gill symbiont
TCTTCGTCGTTCGCTCTCGCTCTCAACTACGAATAGGCAGACGGCGTCGACTATCGCGGACTAACCGCCTTCGCTTCGCTATCCATGGCGGTCAGCGGATGTAATAACACTAAAAACCGTAACGCGCTCACCCTATCCAACCGGCAACCGCTCCATCAAATAACACAAACAATCCTGCCGAATAATCTTCGTATCCAACGTTAACATCGCTGGCATTACCGGGTTGCGTGTTTTCAGTAGCCTGCCCTCGACACTGAAAAAATCAGCCTCGACACAGCGCCCCTCCTCATCCTCCACCGCAAGCGGGATCTGGTGACCGTCGAGCGGCAGTTTGGCGATCTCAGTACCGGCGGGGAGTTCACGAAAGTTGAGATGGTCGAGGTCGGGGACGAAGCAGAGCTCGGCATCATCACAGCCAAAACCGAAGTGGACCGAGTCGGGCACCTTGACGGTGGCGACGGTGTGGAAGAGATCGATGTCGCGTTCGGCGACGGGGTGGTCGGGGAACTCCGAGAGGTGTAGCAGTGCATCGAGATACTCGGCGGCGTGCTGCTCACCGCGGCGCTGACCGACACGGCCGCATTCCAGCGTTACCGAGGGGCAGATATCGGCGAAGGCCATCGACTGCACCCCGGTGGGGCGAATGAAGTAGACCACGGTGCGACCGAACAGAGTCGCCATGTGCATAAACTTATTCTCGAGCTTGTTGATACAGGCGTAGTGCGGGTTAAGTCCGGTGTTGTTGTGCACATCGACGCTGGCGAAGAGGTTGCGTGCACGCATGATCTCCACCACCTCGGCAACAATCTCGCTCTCGGCTGAGGGCGGCTCATCTCCGCCGGGCCAGACGCGGTTGTAGTCGGGCTGACCATCGAGGCGGCGCATACCGTGGCGCGCCGCTTCGATGTTGCCGAAGAAGATCGAGAGACTTCGCGGCAGGTTACGCCCCTGGTAGTCGCGCAGCAGGTGCTGTATCGCCTCCAGCCCGGTGGTCTCATTGCCATGCAGCAGCACCGAGACGAAGAGTGGCTCTTTACGCTCGCCCTGCAGATGGATGATGGTCGGCTCGGATAGCAGGGTGTGGAGTTCGGTCGCCGCGACGTCGAGAATTCCGTCGGGCAGTGTGTCGAGTTGCTGCAGCATCTTCAGTCTATTCTCTACTAACGTTACAGCGACCAGTCGTGGACCGGCTCACCGCTTTTTTGATGTTCCAGATAGGCGAGGGTCAGCGCCTGCATGTCTCGGCCGTTTTTGGCGACATACTCACGCTGCCAGACGGCACCGTTTTGGCCGCTACGCATACGCGCCTCGATGATCTCCATGTAGGTGTCGATATCGTACTGATCGAGACCGAGCCGCTCCAGCCCCTTCCAGGCGAGCGGCACAAGCTGATCGCGCAACAGCGCATGGATGCCGACCCGCTTGCCGTCGATCCAGTTCACATGGGCGTGCAGACCTAGGCGTGACGCCTCATAGAAATTATCTCTCGCAGTGGCAAATTCGATCTGACTCTCTGGTGCCTGTTCCGCCTCCACCAGCTCTGTAATCAGACCGAAGAAGAGTGCGGCGTTGGCGATTGAGTCGACCACGGTTGGGCCACTCGGCACGACTCGGTGTTCGATGCGCAGATGGGGTTTACCATCGATGAAGCCGATCAGCGGACGGTTCCATCGCCAGATGGTGCCGTTATGCAGGCGCATATGCCGCAGCTCCTCCGGCTCACTCTGATAGTCGATCGGTAGCATGATCGGGAAGTGTTCGACATTCTCCTCAAAACACTCAAACAGAGATTTGCGCGCATAGCCCATACCAAATCCGACCCGGCGCATTGGGCCGTGAGCCGCACCGGCAAACCCACCCACATCGACCGCCTGTTCAAACAGCGGTATGCGGGTCTCATCCCAAAGGTCGCGCCCAAACAGATAGGGGGAGTTCGCGCTCGCGGCGACCATCGGTGCTGAGGCGATGATTGCGGCGTTGTAGTAACGCACGGCCAGATCCTCAGGCACCTGCATATGGATCTGGAACGAGGTGGCCGCCGACTCGAGCATCACATCCTGATGCACCACCTCTAGATGTTCACGACCGCTGATATCGAGTCGCAGCGGCTCGCCATTACGCATGCGTAGCACCTGCTGGTTAAGCGCATGGTAGCGACGCAGGTCAGACATATTCTGCAGTGACAGGTCGCTGTCACGGATACTTGGCAGAATGCCGGTCATCACCAGCTCGCTGTCTAGCCCCTCGGCCACATCGGAGTAGTGCTCCCACTGGGTCTGCAGCTCCTTGTGCATCAATGCCAGGGCGTCGTGACTGAGACGGTGTGGCTCCGTGTTGAGTTCTACATTGAAGCGCGCCAGCTCCGGCATCACCAGGGTCTCATCAAGGCGCTCCATGAAACGATCGTTGTTGGGTAGTGGTCGCCCACTGCTGTCGACCAGACACGCTTCCAACTCGAAACCGCCAACATTGATGTCGGTTGAAAAGCGCCACTCTTCGAACCAGCCACGAAGAAGATTGGTCTCCTCTCGCAGCAACTTTTCGAAGCGATGAAAATCGCGCTTCTCAAATTGACTCTCTACAATCTCCTGCCCCATCGTGCGCCCTCTTCTTATTCGGCTATCGCACTCAACTCATCATCGAGCTGCGAGAGCCGCTGTGGTGTTCCGATATCGAGCCATCTCCCCTCATAGTACTCCCCACTGACCCGCTCTGCTGCCATCGCTTCACGGAGCAGCGGTGCCAGTGGAAAGGCGCCGCCCTGACAGCTCGCAAACAGATCGGGATGGTAGATACCGATGCCACTAAAGGTGAATCGCTCACCATCACCATCGGTGACACGATTAGCGCTCAGCAGAAAATCGCCATTGGTATTGTGATCAGGATTATCGACCAGCACCAGATGGGCCAGGCCATCGAGCTGCTGCGGCAGACGCTGCAGCGGATAGTCGCTCCAGACATCACCATTGATTACCAGAAAGGGATCGCTACCGAACTGCGGCAACGCCTTGTAGATACCGCCACCCGTTTCAAGTGCGGTGGCTTCGTGAGAGTAGCTGATCTGCAGCCCATAGTGCTCGCCACTACCCAGCACTGCCTCGATCTGTTCACCCAAGTGGGCGTGATTGATCACCACCTCGACAATGCCCGCCGCTGAGAGTGCCTCCAGATGATACTCAATCAACCGCTTGCCACCCACCCGTAGCAGCGGTTTTGGGGTGTGGTCGGTGAGCGGTCGCATCCGCTCTCCGCGCCCCGCTGCCAGAATCATCGCCTTCATTTTGTAACCATTTTCACCTACAAATCAGATATCGGTTCAGTGTTACGTTTCAACCGACAAGATGCAACGCCCATCCGCCGCACATAGCTTTATCAAGCTGTGAACTGCCGCACAGCCAAAATCGTCTAACTGACATAGGCTTTAGGCGTGAAGATGAAGAGTTAGGTGTACCAAAGATGAAACTACCGGAGAAAATCGCCAACTATCTCCAGCTGCTGAACATCGGCTACGCCGCCATTGTGCATCCTCGTACCGGCAGCCTCGAACAGATCGCCAGCCACACCGGCATCGGTCTTGAGCGATTGGCTCGCGCTGCTATTTTCGAAGATAGTCACGGCCTGCTGATGGCGGTACTGCCCGCCTCTCGTCAGGTCGATATCAATGCCCTGCGGAGCGAGATGGGGCGACCGGAACTGGAACCGGCCAAACGCGAAACCATTATGGCACTGCTCTCTGACTGTGCAGAGGGTGCCATTCCTCCCATTGCTGCCGCCTACGCCATCGACGCTATTGTCGATAACCGCTTTGAGTCGTGTGATGAGATCTACGTCATCTCCGGCAATAACGAATCACTACTGCGACTCAGCAACAGCGACGTCTACCTGCTGCATACCGGCAGCTGGCACGGTGATATCTCGATGTTGGGAAAACCGATCAGCCGTGGCGTGACCAGAGAGCTGGTGATTCCGGAGAAAATAGCCGGCACCCTGACCGAGGGGGGGCTGCTGCCAATCGAGGAGATCCGCCGCCAGATACGGGCGGTCAAACACCTACCGACCATGCCCGATGCAGCGATGCAACTGCTGCGCCTGCGCAACGATCCCCACGCCACCGTGACCCACCTCAGTGAGATCGTTGAATCGGACCCCTCGCTGGCGGCGCAGATAGTCCGCTACGCTGGCTCTGCGATGTTTAACTACCGTGGCAAGATCGAATCGATACACGACGCCATCGCACGGGTACTGGGGTTCGAAAACACCCTTAACATCGCCCTTGGTCTTGCTGCCGGGCGCGCCTTCCACAACCCTGCCCAGGGACCACTGGGACTCAACGCCTTCTGGCACCACGCGGTCTACTCGGCCGCCCTCAGCCAATCGCTCGCATCACTGCTGCCTAAACAGATGGGAGTTAAACCGGGTCTCGCCTACCTTGCCGGTCTGCTACACAACTTCGGTTTTCTGCTCACCGGCCACCTGTTCCGCAAGGAGTTCACCATTCTCGATTAGCTGGTCGAGGCCAATCCAGAGCTGCCGGTCACGCTGATTGAGAAGCGCGCCCTGGGGGTCGATCACACCATCATGGGTAACTGGCTGATGCGCAGCTGGCGGATGCCCGAGGAGATCAACACCACTGTGCGCGAGCATCACAACTCGGCCTACTGTGGTGAATATGCACCCTACGCCAACCTGGTCTTCATCGCCGATCAACTTCTCGGTGCCCAGGGGTTCGGTGACGGCGTACGCGACACCCTGCCACAATCGCTGCTCACCGCACTCGGTCTCGAGCAGAGCCAGCTTGATGACGCACTCGAACGACTCAACAGCTCTGAGGCAGGCCTCAATAGCATCATCCAGCAGCTGGCTGCCTAGAGCCGCTCCTCAAGCCAACCCCACTTCCACCACGCTTTCTTGATCATATTAGTTGGTTAAAGCTAGGATATGTTCCAGATCGGCGCTGTGATGCGCCTCAAATTTCAGCGTCTCGTCAGCAACGTGACGGTTAATCAGGAGTAGAACGATGAGTAGTAGTGATAACGAACAGGTTGAGCTGAGCAGCGGTATCGCCGCCTTTGAAGGCAAGCACTTTGCCAGTGCCATGCAGCTCCTCTCACCGCTGGCTGAGGGTGGCAACACCGAGGCGCAGTATCGCGTCGCGGTAATGCAGCAGAACGGCCTGCTCGGCGCTCCCAACGCGCAAGAGGCCTACAAGTGGATGAGCGCCGCCGCCGAGAAGGGCCATGCGATGGCTCAGCATGGCCTCGGCTTCATGTATATGGAGGGCGAGTGCGCTGAAAAGGATAGCGCCAAGGCGATCGAGTGGTTCCAGAAGGCGGCCGATCAGGGGCTGGTCGGCTCACTCACCACGCTAGGCATGATGTACCAGGAGGGTAACGGCGTGCCGCAGGATGAGGATAAGGCGAAGGCCTACTACAAGCTGGCCGGCTTCGACATGTAGCTCCAGCTCACTGCATCACCCAGAAAAAAGGGCTGCAGATGCAGCCCTTTTTCTTAGTGCCGATGACGCTATGTTAGTTACTGGGTGCCGGTGCAGGCGGTGCGACAGGAACGGCATAGCGAGGGTAACCGTACCCGCCGGGATACCCGCCACCCCACGGGCCACCATAGCCATAGCCGGGATATCCACCCCACGGGCCGCCGCCATAATAACCAGGCCCACCTCCCCATGGACCGCCGCCCCATGGACCACCACCGTTATTCCACGGTGCATCCCAGGTGTCGAAGGGTCCCCAGAAGGCGTTGGCTGACTGCATAGGTAGTGCCATTGCCCCCACGATTGCGGCAGCTGCCGCGACTTTAATCAGTTTCTTCATGGTCGTTCCTCCCTGTTTTTTATCATTTCGATTCGATAGCTAAACGTATTGGTTTGTCCCTTTTTTGGGACTCAAATCTAAATGTAATAAAAATCTGGGCAACGTCAATAGTAGACAACGCTAATATTACTTAGACCACTTCCAGAATTGTGACCATCGTCATACAACCACGCTCGTCACTACGCATTGGCTTACCAATTTTCACCCAGAATTTCGAAATAGGATTGAGGGTGGAGGCAGGCGGGGCAGACGCTGGGGGCCTCCTCGGCCTCATGCAGATAGCCACAGTTTCGACAGCGCCAGACAATCTTGCCCTCGCGTTTGAAGACCCGTCCCGCTTCGAGATTATCGGCCAGATCCTTGTAGCGCTTACCGTGCTGCTTCTCCGCAATTGAGATCGCCTCAAAGGCCATCGCTACCGCCTCGAATCCCTCTTCACGCGCCACCTTGGCAAAGCCGGGATACATCTCGGTCCACTCGTGTTCCTCGCCCGCCGCTGCCGCACGCAGATTCTCCAGCGTGGAACCGATCTTACCTGCTGGAAAGGTCTCGGTGATCTCGAGATCGCCCCCTTCAAGAAACTTGAAGAAACGCTTTGCGTGCTCCTTCTCCTGCGCCGCCGTCTCTTCGAAGATTTCAGCAATCTGAATCAATCCCTCCTTGCGCGCCGCTCCAGCGAAGAAGTTATAACGATTTCGCGCCTGTGACTCACCGGCAAACGACTTCAGTAGATTCTTCTCGGTCTGCGTCCCCTTGATACTCTTCGCCATGCTCAACACCCCACTATTGATGAAATCCATTCTGAGAACCGACTGCCCGGCGTGCTGTCAGATGGAGCCGGGAAATCACTCTCCATGATGCGTATCATAGGCACATCTCCAGCTACGGGTGAACACCCCGGCCGACCCAGACAACCAAGGAGCACTGCATGATCTCTGTGACAAGAACGGTATTGATGTTATTGACCCTCGCCGCCGCACCGCTGCTGCACGCCGGTGGTGAGATCGATGATCGGGTGATTCACTACCAGGTCGAGGAGGAGTTCGACTACGTTAAAGAGAACATCGCGATGGCGATCACCGATCGCGGCATGATAGTCAGCGGCACCCTCCACGTCAGCGCCATGATGCAGCGTACCGGCGCCGATCTCGGCTTCACCGATCAGGTCTACCAGATCGCCGAGTCACTCGAATTCTGCAGCACCATGATGTCGCACCGCATGACCCGCGCCCATCCAGCCAACATCACCGTCTGCCCCTTTACCGTTTCGATCTATGTTGAGGCCGACAAACCCGAGACCGTCAATATCGCCTTCCGCCGTCCAAACCTGCTCGGCAACCAGCCCGAGGTTGAAGAGGCCGTATTCAATATGCTTAATGAGATTGCGCGGGCGGGACTCGAATGACCACAGCACGCACCCTCACCAATATCTACTACGGCGTCGCCACACTGCTGGCGACGCTCCACTTTATGCTCTATTGGGCTGCCAACCATATGGACAAGGATGCGCAGTTCATACTAGGTGTCGGTTATCAGCTGAGCATCAAGGCGAGCCTGATCGCTGCGCTGGCCGGCATCATGCTGACCATCCACACAAAACGCTCGGGTAGGATGGTTCGAAATCTGGTGCTGGCAACGCTACTCGCCTCGTTCGGCATTCTCGACTTCATGCTGCGATTTCTGCTGCAGCCCTAGCCACAGGCCACCGATCGGCCTTACCCCGCGCGCTCACCAAGCAGCTGATAGAAGTCGGCGCTCGGCATCGGACGGTGGAAGTAGTATCCCTGAAAGACCATACAGCCGCTCTGTTTGAGAATGGCGAGCTGGGCCTCATCCTCAACCCCCTCGGCGACCAGATGGAAACGGAGATGTTTTGCAATTGCGATAATGGTCTCGACAATCACCGCATCGTCGCCGTCGGTAGCGATATCACGAACAAAGGATTGATCGATCTTCAACTCATCGAGCGGTATCGCCTTCAGGTAACTAAGCGATGAGTAGCCGGTACCAAAATCGTCGATCGAGAACCGTACCCCAAGGGCTCGTAGCTGTTTCATCTTCTCAACGGTCTCGTTGATGTCTCGCACCAGAGACTGCTCGGTCAGTTCAAGCACCACCCGTCCCGGATCTATTCCACTGCTCTCGAACACTTCCTGAACCGATTCCACAAAGTCGTGCTGATAGAACTGTCTGGCACAGACGTTGATCGAGATCGAATCGACACCTGCTGTCTGCCCCGCCCTGCTCGCCTTGGCAAAGCTTTCACAGGCACCACGCAACACCCACATGCCAATCTGTACAATCAGACCGGTGTCATCGGCCACTGGGATAAACTCGGCCGGCGAGATAAAGCCACGCTCAGGGTGGACCCAGCGCAACAGCGCCTCGGCACCGATGATCTTCGCCTCACTATCGACCTGCGGCTGCAGATAGAGCTGCAACTCATCGCGCAGCAAGGCGTCACGCAGACCGTGCTCCAGAGCGAGACGGTTATCGGCCATGTCCTGCATTATCGGCTCATAGAAACGCAGCGTATTGCGACCCGCCGCCTTGGCCTGGTACATCGCCGTATCGGCATGCTTTAGCAGATCATCGCTCGAATCATCACTACCCGAGAAGGCAGCGATACCGATGCTGGGTGTCAGATGGAACTCATGTTCTTGCAGTAGATAGGGGCGCGAAATATCGCTCTGAATCTTGAGTCCAATCTGCATCGCCAGATTGGCCGCCTCGCGTTCATTGCTGGAGAGCGAGATCAACAGCACTACAAACTCATCACCACCAAGCCTTGCTACCGTATCGCCTTCGCGGATCACTTCACGCATACGCTCGGCCACCTGTTTGAGCAGTGCGTCCCCCACACTATGGCCGAGCGAGTCGTTGAGGTGTTTGAAGTTGTCGAGATCGACAAAGAGCAGCGCGCCGTAGATATTTTCACGACCGGTACGCGAGAGCTCGAGATTGAGTCGATCCGCCAGCAGGCGACGATTGGGCAGAGAGGTGAGCGAATCATGGTAGGCCTGGTACTCAATCACCTCCTCGCTAAGGCGACGACTGATTCCCATACTGACCACGGTGGCGATGCGTTGCAGGAACCGCTCCTCCTCGATCCTGTGCGGGTGACCGTGCTCGAGATAGAGCGCCATCACCCCCAGCACCTCGTGCTGACTCGAGAGCAGCGGTACCTGGTAGTGTCCGTGCGGCTCCATCCCCTCGAGATGGATCGAGTGCGCCTCATCCACGGTGGCGCTGTGCACCACCCGCTTATATTCCGCAGCCCGACCGCAGAGGCAGCTACCGAAGGGGATCGAGGCACAACGGGTGCGTTGTTCAAGTCCAATATTGTGTGCGGTGACCAGCTCCAGAACCTCCTCACCCGGTTTTTTGAGAAAGACCACACCCTTGGTCTGCAGCTTCAGCCAGGTGGCCGATTCGAACAGTGCCAGCAATATACTATTGAGATAGGTGTGCATATCCTGCTCATTGAGCGAGAATTCCAGCAGCTGGGTGACCACCTGCTCCTCCCCCACCAGGCGAGCCATGTGGTCGCGACTCTCGGTAATCTCGATCTTGTGCTGTTTCTGCAGGGTAATATCGCGTACCACGGCGACAATCGATGCGCCCTGTGACGACTCATCCTCGAGACGGCGCAGTCGCACCTCCGCATCGAAGGTCGAACCATCCTTGCGTCTCACCAGCCACTCGAAATCCTGTGGCACACCGTTGAGCGCCTTCATCATATACTCACCGGCCTGCGCATTGGTATAGCCATCGGCCGAGAAATCCTCGACCGACAACTTGAGCATCTCCTCCCGGGTATAGCCGTAGCTGTCAAGCGCTATCTGATTGACATCGATCAGGCTACCATCGGCGGCGTGCAGGAAGAGCATGTCGGGGGTCGCGTTGTAGAGTGCACTGAGGTGGTTGAGCAGGTCGCGCAGCTGCTGCTCCTCCTGCTTCTGCAGCGTCACATCACGTGCCACGGCGATGATAATCGGTTGCTCGCCCCGCTGTAACTGCACACCGATGCGCACCTCGACCGGAAACTTACGACCATCCTTGCATCGGTGCTTGGTATTGAAGGTGCTGTGCTCTTTGGGATGGTCGACCACCCCTTTAAACAACGCCTTGAGCTGCTCACAACTCATCTCAGGCTCCAGGTCGTGCGGACCAAGCTGCAGCAGCTCTTGTTTCGAATAGCCTACAGAGTTGGATGCCTCCTGGTTAAAATCGATAAAACGCATCGTCTCGTTATCGATCAAGAAGATCGCATCAGCCGAGCTGTCAAGTGCAGCGCGAAAACGTTCCAGGCCCGACTGTGCAAACCTCTGTTCGCTAACATCCTGCACCGTACCGAGCATACGTACCGGGTTACCCTCATCATCAAAGCTGATCTCGGCATGCTCATATACCACCTTCAGCGAACCATCCTTAAGCGCTATCCGGTGTTCCATGGCACAGGAGGTGTGCTGCTCAATTGCATCCTGCACCGCCCGAACAACATGCTCCCTGTCATCCGGGTGGACATGATCGAGAACGTCCTGGAAGTTGGCCCCAAACTCCTCCCGGTTCAGGTCGAAGATGTTATAGGTCTCATCGGACCAGTAGAGCGAATTATCGAGCAGATTCAAGTCCCAGCTGCCAATCTTGGCGACGTGCTGCGAGCGCGTCAGTACATCCTGGCTGTACTGCAGCAGTCCATGTGTCACGAGCAAATCGTTCTTGGCCCTGTTGATCGCATTGACCAGACTCTGCAGCTCATCTGCTCGCCCCCGTTCACGCTCAAGCACCAGATCGGGCACGCTTTCATCGAGTCGCAGCGTCTTGGCGAAGCGACTCAGGGCTGAGAGGTGCCGCGTCACCAACTGCTGCACGATGATCAAGATAAAGAACGAAACGAGGAAGGTTTTGATCGCCTGCGATATGAGAATCGCGATGACCGTTTCGACCAGGTGCTGGTAGACATTTTTCAGTGTCGCCGTAACCTGCAGCTCGCCCAACACCAAACTGCGATCCCGATAACTGTACGTGAGCGGATAGCGACGAGTGATGAAGTCCTCACTCTGCACCACACCCTTGGCCACTACCGAACTCCCATCACTATCGGTGATTTTGAGATGGACAATATCGGGGTGGCGCAGTATACCCTCGAGCTGCAGACCTAGCGAAGTGTAGTTGAGTAGCCAGAGGCCGTTTGTAACGCTCTCTACATTGATCACCTCGATCTCATGCAGACGCCGTTCAATATTCGACATCTCATGTTTGTAGTCGCGATAGAGCTGTACAGTGGTCAGCGCCAGCGTAATACAGGAGCTGAAGATCAGCACATAGATAACAAGTCGTCGTGCAATCTGACTTTTGAAAAAACTGGGAAACTGCATCATTGGATCAGCGGCAATTTTTCCAGCACTTGCATGGTCAGCTGTTCGATTAGGCCCTCACGCTTCATTTTACGCAGCACCGTTGCCAGTCTTGGTGCCAACCCCTCGTGTTTGGGATGAAGATAGAGATAGAGCGGCTCAGCGGCCAGGGGTGGATCGATCACTTCGATTTCTCTATCAAGCCCCTGCTGTTTTAGCCGCCACAACCCACTCAGATAGCCGAAGCTCGCGATATCGATCCGATCGCGCTGCAACATCTCAAACATCGACTGAGGATGGTCAACCACATGGGTGGTTGCTGGAGAGACCCGCCTGAGGTTATTAACGATAATCTTCCAGCCGGTCACCGTCGCCACGTTGTAGGGTTTCAAATCATTCCAACTCAACACCTCTGGTACTGGCCGTTTGGCAAAGGCGCTGAATCGCGCCACATAGACACTCTCCGGCACCCGAATCAGCCCTGGATAGTCTCTCCTAATCGCACGGGGGATGCGGCAGCAGTCACCATCATCGACACCACTTACCACCAGTTTCAGTGAACGTTCAGCCGGGAGCTCGTAGAAACTCATCTCAACATCTACACGCTTAAAGGCTTCGATCATGATCTGTTCGAGCAGACCGGAGACGGGAGGAGTAAAGCCGGTATTGATGCGTAGCGGCCCGGCAGCCACAACTGGAAGCGCTATTGAGACAAGCCCCAAAAACAGTAATGATCGATAGAGACCAACCATCGCAGAGAAACAACCGCTACAACTCAACTGCATATCGCCACTCCTCAAACCAATCCGCCCTGAGAAGTTGCGATACCTCTTCATGGACCGATCAGCCATTTGCAAACACCCCATCACACAGTAATGGTAAGGAGAACATTTCAGTGTTAACGCGGCCCTCCCTTACTCGAAGATAGTCGAAGACCCTGAAAAAGCCATCGCGACTGCAAGGGCTACTTGGTCAGCTGCTCCATGACCAGCGACTCCAGCAGCGTATGCAGCGGTGCCAGTTCGCTATCTCGACCACTCACCTCGTAGATATAACCAACGGTACGCGGAATATCCTTCAGATAACCCGGCCTTCCATCACGGTGATTGAGACGCGCGAAGATACCCGCCGCCTTGAGATGGCGTTGCACGCCCATCAGATCGAACCAGCGCATGAAGCGCGACTCGCACGGTTCACGCAGAATGCCCGAGTCGAGCGCGAGATCGTGATAGCCGCGCACCCACCCCTCGACCCGCTCGCGTGGCCACTCGATATAACAGTCGCGCAGCAGCGAGACGAGATCGTAGGTGACCGGGCCGTAGACCGCATCCTGAAAATCGAGAATACCGGGGTTGTGCACCTCGGTGACCATCAGGTTGCGCGAGTGGTAGTCGCGGTGCACCGTCACCTGCGGCTGTTCCAGCGCCGACTCGGCCAGCAGCTCGAAGCTCTGATCGAGCACCGCCTGCTCAGACTCACTCAGCTGATGTTCAAGATGGCGTGTCAGGTACCAGTCACGAAACAGATTCATCTCAGCCAGTAGCAGCTCTCGATCGTAGTGAGGCAACGACTCACCATCGGGTCCGCAGGCCTGGATCGTCAGTAACGCGCCGAGCGCATCACCATAATAACGATCAACCGTCTGCTCATTGAGCTCATCAAGATATTGTCGGTTACCAAGATCACCGAGCAGCATAAAACCCTGCTCGAGATCATGATGCAGGATCTCCGGTACATTCAGTCCCAGCTCAAAAAGCTGCTCACCCACCTCGATAAAGGGACGACTATTCTCCCTCTCCGGCGGCGCATCCATAGCGATCCGTGTCTCGCCCTCGAAGCTGAGCCGAAAGTAACGACGGAAGCTGGCATCGCCCGATGCCGGTTCAATCTCAAACTCGGGCAGGCCTGCCTCTTTAGTTAGCCAGCTCTGCAACTGCGCCAGTCGTTCACCCATCTGTTACCTCAACTCATCATGTTTCATTTGTAGTTCTTCTTCATCCGGCAGCACACACATCGGCATGGCCTCATCGACAGCACGATCACGCAGACCAAAGAGATGGCGCATACGCGGTACCGCCCACTGACGTAGATCGTCGGCAATAATGAAGAAGCAGGGAATAACAATCAAAATCAGTACCGTCGCAAATAGCAGACCGATACCAAGACTCACCGCCATCGGCGAAAGAAATGCCGTCTGTCCGGTGGCAAAGAAGATCAGCGGCGAGACACCGAGGAAGGTGGTGATACTGGTGAGCATAATCGGACGTACCCGAACTCTTCCCGCCTCAACCACCGCATCGATCCGCTCCCACCCCTCACGCCGTAGCCGCTTGGCAAAATCGACCAGGATCAACGAATCGTTAACCACGATACCGGAGAGGGCGAGAAAACCGACCATGGAGAGAAACTGCAGCGTGTGGCCAAGCAGTGCATGACCGAAAATCACACCGATCGCGCCGAAGGGGATGGCGAACATCACCACCAGCGGATCGAGTAGCGAGCGAAACAGTGCCGCCAGAATAAAAAAGATAATCGCCAACGAGATCACCAGCGCCCGCAACATCGAGGCGATCGACTCACCCGCCTCACGCTTCTCACCCATGAAGAGCAGCTCATAACCGGGGTACTGCTCCGCAAAGTGCTTGAACTCTCTATTGAAGAGTTCGGTCACCTCGAGCGGTGTCGAGACCGCATCGTTGACCTCGGCGGTGATGGTCGCCAGACGGCGCATATCACGCCGGTTGATGGTGTTGAGACTACGCCCCGGTTCGATATCGGCCACCTCACCGAGATAGACAGTACGACCGCTACTCAGCGTTACCGGCAAACGCTCCAGCGTACCGCTGTGACGTAGTTCATCGGGGTAGATCACCCGCACCGGAATGCGCTTATCACCGCGTGTGACATGCAGCGCCTCCAGACCGAGGAAACCCGTACGCACCGACTCGCTCAACTGCTGCTGGGTCAGCCCCAACTCACGACCACGCTCGTTAAGCGCGTAGCGATACTCAAGCTTGCCCACCTCCAGATCCTGCTGCACATCGCGCGTGCCGGGTAGACGACGCAGGTAGTCGGTGACTGTTTCGGCATGGCGGCGCAGCTGATCGACATCGGGACCGGTCACCCCGATCTCGATATCGGCCCCCGCCGGGCCACCCTGGGTACGCAGGATCGAGAGCCGTTTAATGCCAGCGATCGTCTGCATGCGTTCTCGCAGCGCATCGATCACCACCTCAGTTTCACGTTCGCGCGTTCCTTCCCAGCTGAATTTAAGGCTCACTATCGGCGTCACATATCGCTCGATAAATCCCTTCGGTGCCTGTTTATCCAGATCAACGATCAGCTGAATATATTGGCTACCAAAGCGGATGCGATTGAAGTCGATAAAGGAGACACCGACATTGGTCAGCAGGGTATTGAGCTCATCATCGTCCAGCTCATCGAACAACGCCTGCTCCATTTTCTTCGCCAGCAACGAACTCTCATCAAGGCTGTAGGTATTGGGCGTCTCAACGTTGATAAAGAACTGACCGACATCGACATGCCCAAAGAGTTTGAACGGTAGCCGGGTAGCGGCGAAGACCATAACCACCACCAGGATGCCAACGGTCGCGGTGGTAACCAGATAACGGTTATTGGCCGACCAGCGCACCAGCTCAGTGTAGCGATGCAGCCAGTGTGACCAGTCGATACGTTTCTTTTTGGCGTGTTGCACCCGCAGGATCTCATTGGCGTGTGAAGGCAGCACGCCAAACGCCTCCCACAGCGAACCGAACAGCGCGGCCGTTACCACCACCGGAATCACGGCGATGAAGGCACCCATGGTGCCGGTGATGGCAAACATCGGCAGGAAGGCGGCCACCGTGGTGGTGATCGAGGCGAGCACCGGCCAGAACACCTCTTTGGCGCCAAGCTCAGCCGCCTTACGTGGTGCCATACCCGCCTCCATATGACGGTAGATATTCTCGGTAACGATGATCGCATCATCGACGATCATTCCTAGCGCGATTAGAAAGGCGAACAGCGAGATCATATTGATGGTGTAACCAAACTGTTGCAGCAGAATCACCGCCACCAGAAAGGAGACGGGAATACCCATCGCGGTAATCAACGCGACTCGGAAGTTGAGAACGAGGTAGAGCGAGAGCAGTACCAGCGCCAAACCGATCAGCCCTGAGGATTTGACCGTATCGAGACGGTTTTTCACATAGACCGAGAGGTCGCTGAAGAGCCCGATCTCTACCCCCGGCGGCAGCTCCATGCGCAACTCTTCGACCAGCTCCCGAACCCGTTCGGCGACAATGATGGTGGAGGCCTCGGCGCTCTTGGTCACGGTCAGGTTGATCGACGGTTTGCCGTTAAAGCGCCCCAGGGTGCGCGCCTCCTCCAGCCGCATCTCCACCTCAGCCAATTCACCGAGACGCAGCTGCCCCCCCTGTGCATTACTGCTGATCACCACCCGGCGTATCGCCTCCGGCTCGGGCGCCACCCCCTTTCCGCGTAGCAGGATATCGCCCTCACGTGCCTTGAGTGATCCTCCAGGTAGATCACGCAGGTTCTCACGCAGTGCACGGGTAACCTGTGCCAGCGCGACACCCCGCGCTGCGAGACGCTGCGGATCGACCACCACCCACAGCTCCCAGCTACGATCACCCGCCATACCAGCACTCGCCACCCCCGGCAGCTGCTGCAGGCGTCTCTGCACCTGTTCGGCCAGCTCGTTGAGATGGCCAGCGTCGATATCGCCATAGAGGGTGGCACTGATCACCGGGAAGCGCGCCTTGAGACGCGTCAGCTCTGGCTCCTCCGCCTCCTCGGGTAGATCGGTCACCTGATCGAGTGCGCTCTGCGCCTCGCGCATAAACTCATCAACATCGCTGCCCGATTTGAGTTCGATGGTGATGGTGGAGATCCCCTCATTACTGCTCGAGGTGATCACATCGATATCGGCCATCGCGTCGAACTCCTCCTCGATCGGGATCGAGATCTGCCGCTCTACCTCCTCGGGTGAGGCGCCTTCAAAGACGGTGCGAATGCTCGCCTTGTCGAGTTCGATCGAGGGGAACATCTCCTGCGGCATCGCATACCAGGCAAGCACCCCGGCGATAAGCACCAGTGCCAACATCAGGTTGGTGATGAGTGGATTGTTGATTGAGAAGCGAATCAGAAACATGGTGTTTTTTATGTGGCGGCAGAATTAAAACTGCGCCACCTCACCCTTGATCTGTTGGCCATCACTCAGCGCGGCGGCATCACTGATTACTACCATCTCGTTTGCCGCCAGTCCGCTGATGATCTGCTGAAGATCACCGATGCGTACCCCGGTGGTTACCGCGCGTCGTTCGACACGGTCGCCGTCGACGGTGAACAGATGTGTCTCACCCGCCTCACGCAGCAGCGCCGAGACCGGTACCACGACGGCATCATCAACCGGAGGCAACAGCAGCTGCGCCTCAGCGAGCATGCCGGGTAACAGTCCAGCAGCGCTGATCCGAATGCGCACGGGGTGAGTGTGAGTCTTGGCATCGGGATCGAGCTGCAGCGCTACCAGTTCACCTGAACGTTTCGCACCGTCAACCACCACCTCAACCCGATCACCTCGCTCGACCGCCGCCGCCACACTACCGACCAGCTCGACATAGAGATCGAGTGCCGAGGCGTCGATCAACTCAACGCTCTGTTGATTGCTAGAGACATAATCCCCCTCCTCAACCGCAATCGAATTGACGATGGCATCGAAGGGGGCAAGCAGACGGGTACGACGCAGATTGCGCTCGGCACGGTTGAGCGCTGCCTGTGCCAGATCAATACGCGCCTCACCCGTTGCAACACCGTGTTGCAGCCTTGCCTCATCCGAGAGCAGTTGTTGAAGGCGTTGACGTGCTTCATCGAGGCGTGAGCGGGAGGTGAGTGATTCACGGCCGAGACGCTCCTGACGTGCCACCTCGCCCTCCTGCAGCTTGCGATTCTTCTGCGCCAGCGTAAGCAGTTCACTATCACGCTCAACACCGCCCTTTTCGAGCACCAGCTGGGCACGCTTCTCCGCTACCGCATCGGCGTAGTCCCCCTGCTCAAGTTGCAGCAGCGTTGCAGCAGCTGCAACGCGCTCACCCGGTTCCACCAGGCGTTTGGCGATACGCCCCGCCACCTCAAAGCGCAGCTGACTGCGACGCTTCGGTTGTAGCCTGCCAGTGAGGTGCTCAACCGGTTGTAGACGCTCACTTCGCGCCGCCGCCACCTGCAGGTGGGCAACCGGGCGCTCGCGCAGTCCCGCCTCCTTTTTGGGCTTGGTCATCAGTAGTAGATAGACCGCCGCACCGGAGAGCAGAATCAGCAAAATTATCGGCAGTAGTTTGGAGCCTCTGGTCGCCACGCGAATATCCCGAGAAGTAGGAGAAGATGGTATTCTAGGCAGCTTATTGATCAGATAAAACAAGAAACGACACGACCCGTGCCCCTCCACCTGAAGAAATCGTCGCTAGCTGCCACTGCAGCGCTCTATCTGCTCGCCACAATTTCGGCGCAGGCGGCGGCTCCCAAGTGGGTCTGTGTGAGCAGTCACAGCGGTGGCTGGGAGTGTGGTGAAGGGGCTGCCCCGGTAGAGGCTTTGGCGAAAAAGGCCACAGTGACTCCACCGCTGCAGAGGGGTGCCAAACCGTCATCAAGGTCGCGCAATGATTTTCGCCTGATTAAGACCGCCACCACCTTCGATAGCGGCATTCCGATAGCCCCCTTCAAATCGACACCTATCCCATCTCCCATCGATGTCACCGCCACTGCGAAATCACTGCTGCCGATCACCGCACCCTACCCGGTTGAAAACTTCAGTAACTGCGAACCGATGCAGGATGTGGTGGTTGATCCCAACGCCCCCACACGCAGGGATGCCCCCCTTGAGATCGTCGCCGAGGCGAGCACCCGCGATTCGGGCAGTGTTACCCAATTCGAAGGCAATGTGCGTATACGTCGCTCCGATCAATATCTGGAGGCACAGCAAGCACGCTACGAACAGCAACAGGAGCTGTTTGAGGCTGTGGGCGATGTCCGCTTTAGAGAGCCCGGCATCGACGTCAGTAGTGAGACGGCTCGCATTGAACTCAACACCAATCGCAGCGTGCTGACTGGCAGTGAGTATCGTCTGCCACAGAGCCACGCCCGTGGCAGCAGCACTCGACTGATTCGTGAGGGCAGCGCAAAAACGCTACTGGAAGATTTCAGCTACACCACCTGTAACGCCGATCGTAATAGCTGGAAGCTGCGCGCAGCAGAGGCGGAGCTTGATCATCTCGAGGGTAAGGGCACGGCCAAGCATGTACGCCTGCATGTGAAAGATATTCCGGTCCTCTACGTCCCCTACCTCAGTTTCCCGATCGATGATCGTCGCAAGAGTGGCCTGCTCGCCCCAAGCTTCTCCTCATCGAACGTCAACGGGTTCGATCTCTCGATCCCCTACTACTGGAACATCGCGCCCAACCAGGATATGACCATCACGCCGCGCTATCTGGAGAAGCGCGGTACGATTCTCGGTCTTGAGCATCGCCATATCGACCGACAGGGCAGTAGCGATTTGCAGTTTGAGTATCTGCATCGTGACAAGCTCTACAATGATCAGCGCGGTCTAATTCAGTTCCGCCAACAGCGTTCGCTCTCAGACAACTGGGCGATGGAGATCGACTTCAACCACCTCTCTGATGACACCTATCTCAAAGAGGTCGGCAGCGGTCTGAGCGTCTCGAGTCAGACCCACATGCTACGTCGCGCCGAGGTTAGCTACACCGGTGATTACGTTCAGTTACTGGCGCGTGCCGACGCCTACCAGCCACTCAGTGGCAACGAACCCTATCAGCGTCTACCGCAGCTTCGACTCGATGCCATCACACCCAAAGGCCCGGCAGGCCTCTACGCCGGCATCGATAGTGAGCTGGTGCGCTTTGCCCACGAAGAGCAGACACCAACCGGCACCCGCCTCGATCTCTGGCCAAGGGTCGGTATGGATCTGGAAGGTGCGAGTTACTTCCTCCGTCCCGCGCTTAGCAATCGCTTCACCGGTTACCGCCTCGATGATGTCACTCCCGGCGATAGTGAATCACCGACGCGCAACACACCGCTGTTCAGCCTCGACGGTGGCCTGATCTTCGAACGTGACGCCGGCGAATCGACTCACACGCTCGAGCCACGCATCTACTACCTCAAGGTTAATGATGAGCAGCAGGACGAGCTGCCGGTCTTCGATACCAACCGTCCCGAGTTTGGTTTCGATCAACTCTTTAGTGAAAACCGTTTCAACGGTGCCGACCGCATGGGTGATGCCAACCAACTTACTCTGGCACTCACCACACGCAGCATCGACAACCAGAACGGTCACGAGCCCTTCACCCTGAGTCTTGGCCAGATCTTCTACTTTGAGGATCGAGAAGTAACACTACCGGGTGAGACCATTGAGCAGAACAATCAATCTGATTTTGTCGCTGCACTCGACTGGCGCAGCCGCTCGGGGCTGAGTCTCAATAGCGCACTGCGCTGGAACAATCAGCAGGATGAGATCGACCGTGGCACTGTACAGCTCCACTACCAGCCGCAGCAGGACAAGATCATCAACCTCTCCTACCGCTATCTGCGTGATGAACTGGAGCAGACCGATGTGTCACTTCTGTGGCCCCTGGGTCGCCGGTGGCATCTGCTGGGACGCTGGAACTATTCGCTGCTGCATGAGCACACCCTCGAGACGGTGGCCGGCATCGAATACGACAGCTGCTGCTGGGCGATGCGCCTGGCGGTACGCCGCTTTACCCAGGACATCACCAGCGAGTACAACGACAGCATCATGCTGCAGGTTGAACTCAAGGGTTTAAGCAGTGTCGGAGACAACATCGAGAGCCTGCTCGAGGATGGTATCCTTGGCTACTCACGCGACAATTCACGATATATAGATGAGCGATAGAAAACTATGAGCCGTACCCGCCAACTCCTCGCTGCCCTACTGGCCGCACTCACCCTCTTTACCACTGCCGTCCAGGCGGAACGGATTTCCGATGTCGACCGCATCGTCGCTATCGTCGATAACAACGTCATCACCTATAGCGAACTAGCCAAGCAGCTGCAGACGATTAAGGATCAGCTGCGTGCCAGCAATACGCAAATGCCTTCGGAGTCGGCACTGCTGCGCCGCGTACTGGAGCGTGCCATCATCAATCGTCTGCAGCTACAGTTGGCCGAACAGACTGGGCTGCGCGTCGATGATGAGACGCTCAACACCACCATGAGTCGCCTGGCCAAACAGAACAAACTCTCACTACGCGAATTTCGCGATGCGATCGAATCGGAGGGTTTTAGCTACGCCTCCTTCCGCGAGGATATTCGTGAGGAGATCATCATCAATCGCCTGCAGCAGAAGCAGGTCAGCAACCGCGTCTCGGTGACCCAGCAGGAGATCGACCACCACCTCGCCAACGAGGAGAGTCGTGGCGATGAGAATCGTGAGTATCTCATCTCCCACATCCTGATCGGTCTGCCGGAAGGTGCCGTGCCTGAACAGATCCAGGCCCAGCGCGCCAAGGCCGACGAGCTTCTCACCAAGCTACGCGATGGCGCCGACTTCGCTGAGATGGCGGTCAGCCACTCCGATGGTCAGCAGGCACTCAAGGGGGGCTCACTCGGCTGGCGCCGCACCAGCCAGATGCCGAGTCTCTTCACCGAGGTGGTGCCCAACATGGCATCGGGCGATGTCGCCGACCTGATTCGTAGCCCGAGTGGTTTTCACATTATCAAGGTAATGGAGACCCGTGGTGCTGAGCAGAAGCTTGTTACTCAGACACATGCACGCCACATCCTGATCAAGACCGACGAGATCACCTCAGGTGATGACGCGCGCACCCGCCTTGAGCAGATACATGGTCGTGTCGTCGACGGCGACGACTTTGCTGAACTGGCCCGCGCCCACTCCGACGATACCGGCTCTGCCGTCAACGGCGGCGATCTCGGCTGGAGCAGCCCCGACACCATGGTGGCGCAGTTCGAACAGGCGATGGACCGACTCGCTCCCGGTGAAATCAGCAAGCCGTTTGCCTCCCCCTTCGGCTGGCATATCGTGCAGGTGCTCGAACGCCGCGAACACGACAACACCGACGAGTTCAAACGCAATCGTGCCCGTCAGACCATTCGCAAGCGTAAGATCGAAGAGGAGCGTGAGATATGGATCCGCCGTCTTCGTGATGAGGCCTATGTGAAGATCATGCTGGATGAGTAGTAACAGGACTCCAGATCAGGCAACACCACGCATTGCACTCACCCCTGGCGAACCGGCCGGGATTGGTCCCGACATCATCATTCAACTGGCGCAGCAGACGCTGCCGGTTGAACCGATCGTTATTGCCGATCCAGTACTGCTGGAAGCGCGAGCCGCGCAGCTTGGGCTGCCGCTCACCATTGAGCCCTACAATCCCGAGCTACCCATCGCGCCACACCGCGCCGCCACACTCAAGGTATTACCGGTCACACTCAGCCAACCGGCCGTCGCCGGCACACTCAATCCAGCCAACGCCGCCTATGTAGTCGAGACACTCAAAATAGCCACGCTGGGGGCACTGCGTGGCGAGTTCAGCGCAATGGTCACCGCCCCGATCCATAAAGGGGTGATCAATGACGCCGGCATCCCCTTTAGCGGTCATACCGAACTGCTCGCCGAACTGACCGGTACCGAACGGGTGGTAATGATGCTGGCGGCCGATAGACTGCGTGTCGCACTCGCCACCACCCATCTACCACTGAAGGATGTCAGCAGCGCGATCACACGAGATTCGCTAACGACAACCCTGCGCATCCTGCATAGCGACCTGCAACAGCGTCACGGCATCAGCGATCCACGGATTCTGGTCTGCGGACTTAATCCACATGCAGGCGAGGGCGGTCACATGGGAAGTGAGGAGATCGACACCATCGAACCGGTGCTCGATCAGCTACGTAGTGAAGGGATGAGACTCAACGGCCCGCTACCAGCAGACACCCTCTTCACCCCACGCTACCTCGACCACGCCGATGCCGTACTGGCGATGTACCACGACCAGGGACTACCGGTACTCAAACACGTCGGTTTCGGTCGCGCCATCAATATCACACTCGGCCTGCCGATCATCCGCACCTCAGTCGATCACGGCACCGCACTGGAACTGGCCGGAACAGGTCGAGCCGAGATCGGTAGCCTGATGGCAGCCATCGAATATGCCCTTGGGTTAATCGAGAAGAGAGAGGCATTCAACTGATGGGGCATTCAAAATATAGACAGGATGGGCACGCACCGCGTAAACGCTTCGGTCAGAACTTCCTACACGACCCACACATTATTCACCGTATCGTTCAATCGATCTCGCCGCAGCAGGGTGAAACCGTTGTGGAGATTGGCCCTGGACTTGGAGCTATTACCGAACCGCTGTTGAAATTGTGTGGCGCAATGCAGATTGTCGAGCTTGATCGTGACCTGGTGCCCAAGCTGGCTGAACGTCTTGGGCCTCTTGGCGAGGTAGCGATTCATCAGGCCGACGCACTTAAGTTCGATTTCGCCTCGATTCGACAAGGCGATCAACCACTGCGAGTGGTCGGCAACCTTCCCTACAACATCTCCACACCACTGATCTTCCACCTGCTTTCGTACGCGGGTTTGATTAAGGATATGCATTTCATGTTGCAGAAGGAGGTGGTCGATCGACTCGCCGCTTCCCCCGGTACCAGCGACTACGGTCGGCTCTCAGTGATGGTGCAGTACCGCTGCGCGGTGACGAAGCTGATTGATGTTGGACCCGGTGCCTTTAATCCACCCCCCAAGGTCGACTCGGCCGTGGTCCGCATCGCCCCCTATCTCGAACTACCGTTTCCGGTCGACTCTGAGAGTGATCTCGCTGAGCTGGTCAGCAGCGCCTTTGGTCAACGCCGTAAAACGTTGCGCAACAATCTCAAACATCTAATGGATGATGCAGACTACGCAGCACTCGGTATCGATCCATCGATACGAGCAGAACGCCTCACGGTCGAACAGCTCACCCAGCTCGCAAACCAACTCAGCGATAAACGTCGTGCCCAGTAGGTCTCTACGACCCTCCTGGCAAAGCTGCTTGGCGCAGTTGTTCGCAGCTAACCAGTGACCTAACACCACTGACTACCTGTGAATTTACGATGAGGCATAGCTAGAATCGATTACTTGATTGTCGAAGACCTTTATCAAGCATTATGTTCGCACCATAATAGTGAACGCAGATAGATGGTTGATTCATCGAGGACCACCCTATTTGCATCACAGAAAACTCACGCATTAGCAGACGAACGGTTGTTCCAGCATGACACCGGGGAGTCGCTATTTTTGCGGAAGCTTGTTTTGGGCATCCAAGCCCAAGCAAACAGCAAAAACTTCACGCGACCGTTTATGCCTGCGGCGCCCCGACC
>NZ_MPRL01000038.1:0-24645 GCF_002020875.1 Solemya pervernicosa gill symbiont
TCGGGGCGCCGCAGGCATAAACGGTCGCGTGAAGTTTTTGCTGTTTGCTTGGGCTTGGATGCCCAAAACAAACTTTCGCAAAAATAGCGACTCCCCGGACCCTACGGGTTCCCTCACTTCTCACGATTTCAGGCGTGAGCAGAAACTCGCTACGCTCAGACAGCTGCTCACTCAACCCTGAAATCGCTCCGATGCTCGGTGATGTAGAGGGGGAAAGGTCAAAACCGTGTTCTGTGATTGATAACGCTAGCGGCAAGTCCCTCTCAACCGCCATTGTTAGATGCTTATTCTACAGTGTGAAATTTAACTAACCTACCTTCCGAGTTTATTCGCACATGATAGTGATCTCCGTTGTAGGCGACGGCCATCTTGCCATCTTGCCATGGCGCGTGAAATCCGTAGTTTGACCTGACTCAAGATATTCTTTGATTTCCAGCTCGACTCGTTGAAGAACTTTTTCAATTAGTGACTTAAGATCGCTCGATTTATAAGGAAACGGTGTTTTTTCCCTAAGTCCGCCCACTTGGTAATCTTTTACATGGCGAAGTGCTATATGCACATACGAATCAATATCCCAATAAACTTGGAGCTTACCGTGTAATAGAACTGAAGGATAAAATCCCTTGGACGATTCTAGTACTGCTGCAATAGTACAATTATCTGAAGAATTATATTTATTCGAAATTCCTGCTTTAGATAACTCCTTCAAAACTTTATTAAACCTTTCTAGAATTAACGTACTTTTAACTTCAGAGTAACTATCCTTCTCCTCTTCTGTTAAAAGATTACGCCTCTCTCGTACTTTGAATAGGCTTATCCAAATACTTAAACTTGAAATTAAATATTCTTTTGAAAACCCAAATTCCTTAAGAATTCTTGAATCAATGTGTCGGTTATTTAAACCAAGAGTTATTCCAATTAGTTGTTCTTTTTCGAATCCACAAAGATTTACTCCGGAGTTATGTTATTTTACCAAATAACTCTGATTTATAATATCGACATCAATTCCACTGCAATCTGCTTCAATTTCAATGATGTCGGGTACCCGTTTGTCACCGGACTTATGAAACTCTGTAGTTCTTTTGTACGGTAAAAATGAAATACCCTCAATATCACCTATGCTTATTCCACCATATTTAAGATCACACCTTGTTTCTTCAGTGATTTCTCTGGCGCTGACCGCCATGGAGAGCGAAGTGAGGGCGGTTAGTCCTCGATAGTCGACGCCGTCTGCATATTCGTAGTTGAGAGCGCGAGCGAACGACGAAGAAGCTTGGATGCCCAAAACAAGCTTCCGCAAAAATAGCGACTCCCCACTTGGGCTTTCAATTCTTATTTTGTTTGTTGAATATTTTTGGCCTTCGAAGATTGCTGATTCGAGTAACTTAAGAGTCTTCTTATCATAATAGATGGTGCCCATTACGGTTTTACCGTAGATATTACAAGAATCACTTCCATCCTTAAAACTAAAGGATGTCATATGCTGGGGTTCTCCTACCAATTCATATAAGTCTTGATAGTGAAATATATCCCCGACAACTTCGATATGCGGGATACCAATAATTCTAAAGTCACTAATAGTGTAAGTATTTCTCATGAAAATAGGTGTCAGAGAGCTTTATTAACGAATATTAGCAACAATTGCTCTCTGACTCCGTTTGTTTTTGGTGCTGTGATCTGTTGTTTGTAGGGGGTGTTTGTTGTGCGTTTGCATCCTGCAACTCTTCTTCCTGTTGTGTGACGGCGTAAGCCTGATGGGGCTGATCGCTATGTTGGTGCTTTAGATCGTTTAGAAGAGATTAAACAAAACGGCTATCGAAGCCAAATAGGGTGGTTACGACCGTGCTGGTGTGGCTGATGGTGTGCTCAACAGGTTCGTTTTTGTTTCGGTCCGTTGAGTCTGGCTATCCGTGCTGACTCAACGGTATCTGGTGAAGGTGCGTGTTGATATTAAATCTTAAGCTGCCCCACTTATTCACCACTTATTCACCACTTATTATAAATCAACCAATGCTTTCTGCGTTCGACGGGATTTGTTTGTTAGGCATGCATTCAATGAATGTTGCTCTAACTCTTTTTGAGACGAGCATGTATGGAATCCAGATAGCGCCAGCAATAAGTGATTTTGTAAACTCCATTGTTGTTTCTTGATCGAACATTGGGAGGCTCGGAAATACTTTGGTTGCAAGCCAAGCGTCAAGAGGAATAAATACCAGAGATGCTGCGAATATTCCTATGTACAGTTTTGGAAAAAGATAGTGCTTTGAAAAAAACAAATATACCAAATAAATAGATGCGGCCACCATTATTGAGTTGAATGCGATTTCGCCCGTTAGTAATGAGCCGAAGTATGGGTTGTACGTTACAGAGTCTGCTGTGGTTAAGGCTTCCCAAGTCCCGTCTTCGAATATTGGTTTGTAAGTTGGGATAAGTACGGCTAGCAACCTGATGGGTCCTATTGCAACTCCGATTCCAACTAGGATAAGCTAGCCACCCAATCCTTTTAGTTCATTATCATCAGTCATTTTTAACTCCCTGTTGGTTTTTCTAACAATTTGTCGTGTGGATGGATCTATATTGCGGTATACCGCCAATGGCGCTTACCGTTGGTGTGTGATCTGATTGTTTTGTGGGAATGGGTGTGGTGTTTTTGCATCCTGCAATACTGCTTCCTGTGATGTGAGTGTGTGAGCTTCTATGGCTCACAGTCTTGTTGTTGTGTGTTGGTGATTAGGTGGAGAGTAAAACAAATCTAATAGCGATGCCAAATCGATCTGTTTTTATCTCCCGTCGATGAAAGTGAGTATCGCGAAATTACAGGATTAAGTGAGCAGCTGTTTGAGCGTAGCGAGTTTCTGCTCGCGCCTGTGATTTTGAGAAGGCCACTCTCGCACTTCCATGTGGTTCGGGCATTCGTGCATCCTGTACTTCGCGCAGAGTTCCGTGAAGCGGCAAATCGTTGGACGCATTTGATGTACATGGAAGTGCGAATGTCGCGGGCGCATGGATGCGCAGGAACGACCTCTTTGTGTACTTTCTCTTATGCGGTTAAGCGAATGTACCTCGCTGCGCAGGGCGAAACCATCAGTTACAAACTCGAATAAGCTCTAGTCTGGTGTGGTCTCAAATAAACAAACCTCCTAAATCTTAAACTGCCCCACCAGTCTCTGCATCTCATCGGCGAGCTGTGCCAGATTGTCACTGCTGATGGCGGTGGTGTTGGCGCGATCGACGGTCTGTTCTACCTCATGGCTGATGGCGCTGATGGTTCGGCTGACCTCTTCGGAGGTCTCGCTCTGTTGGGTGGCGGCGGAGGCGATGCGCTCATTCATCTCGCGAATGGTATCGACCATGGTGGTGATGCTCTGTAGTGCTTCACCCGCATGGGCGGCCTGATCGACGCTCTGCTGTACCTGTTCTCGTCCGTTCTCCATTACAGTCACTGCCTCCTTGGCGTTGACCTGCAGGCTTTCGATCATGCCGTTGATCTCCTCTGCCGAGGATTGGGTTCGGCTTGCCAAGGTTCTGACCTCGTCGGCGACCACGGCAAAACCACGCCCCTGTTCACCGGCACGGGCCGCCTCAATGGCGGCGTTGAGTGCCAGCAGGTTGGTCTGTTCGGCGATGCCCTTGATCACATCAAGCACCGCACCGATCTCCTCGCTGCGTTTGCCGAGGCGAGTGATGACCTCCGAGGCGGTTCCAATCTCGGTGGCCAGTCTGTCTATGGAGTTGATGGTCTCGCTGACGACCTGTTGTCCCTGGCGCGCCTCGTCGTCGGTGCGCTGGGTGGCGTCGGAGGCGTCGGCGGCGTGGCTGGCAATCTCACCGATGGTGGAGGTCATGATGCTGATTGAGTGGGCCACTTCCTCGGTATCGGACTTCTGACGGACCAACCCCTGATTGGTTTCGGCGGCGACCATCGACATCTCCTCCGCAGCCCCGGAGAGCGTACTGGTTGCGGTTGCAACGCCGCTGATGCCGGAGCGGAATTTCACCAGCAGGTTGTTGAAGGTGTCGGCGATTTCGCCTAACTCATCGCTATTCTGGTGGACGATCTGCTGGGTCAGGTCTGAGCTCTGTTCAACATCGACAATGGTTGCCTTAATGGCGTTGATCGCTCTGTGGATGCGCCGTGCGAGCAGCCAGGCAAGAAAGGCGGCGATCAGCAGTGCGCCGATGCTCAGCGGTGCAACGTTTACCAGAATGGCTTTCCATAGACCGCCGATGTGTGAGGCATCTTTAACCACCCAGATGGTGCCGCCACCCTCGTTGCCGGTATCGAGTAGCATATGCAGGCGCCAACTCTTAGGATCGAGATAGTAGCCGGAGGTGAACTGACTCTCGTCAGGACGTCGGTAGTTGCTCATCACGTCGCTGAGCTGTTGCTGTCCACGCTGGTACTGTTCTAGATCGCCCTTAAAACGATTGGCGAGTTTCTCGATGCGCCCGCGCTTCGGGTGGTCGGCTGCCATCTGTTTGAGTTTGTTACGGGCTGAGTCGACCTTCTTTACCAAACCCGCCTCATAGTTATCTGGGTAGGCGGTGCGTAGGATCGCACTCTGACCGCTGTCGTAGCTGATGCCAAACGCTTCGCCGTTCTGGTCGGTCTTGCCCTCTACAACAAACAGCATCAGCGACTCATCGGCCTGGTAGAGGCTCAGCGCCTCCTTGTCCTGAACGTTGGCGTAGTTGCCGCCACCGACGGAGGCCTTCATCAGATTAAGAATGGGCTGGAGCCCGACACGTGATAGCTCCAGTGAGTGTTCAACGGCGGTATCGTAGTCATTCTGGTAACGGGCAAAGCCGAGTACCAGGCTGGTCACCAGTAGAAGAACAATAGGTCCACCCGTCACTACCTGACGAATCGACAAAGAGGGGAAGGTTAGGTTGGCCATCAGTCGGGCCTCCTGCATGTACTTAATACAAAGGTGCAAGGTTCACGGTAGCCAGAGCGCCTGGCCACCATGAACGGCGATGCACTGGTTACTTGTTGCAGACGCCGGTAATGCAGGCCTCACCGTAGCCCGAGTGGCAACTGGTGCAGGTGGCGGGTGCCAGCGATGGGTGTGCACCGCTGATCTCCTGCTTATCCATAGTGTAGGCACCATACTGCGGTTCACCCAGTAGATGCTCGGTCACCAGTAATACTTTGATATCGATTAGCTCTAGTACAGCGGTAGGCGCATCGGCATAGGCACCCGCCTTCTGGCTGGGGTTAATGCGTACGTTGTAGGCGGTTCCCTTACCGTCACCGACCCAGTTATAGGTCTTCATTGTCTCCTGCACGATGGGTGGCAGGTCGGCAGGGATCGCGGTGTCTTTACCGAGAATTTGACCGCTGTGGTGAATTGGCCAGCTATCCCAGCCGTCGGGGAAGGCCGCATCGGAAGCGGCAAGGGCGCTGACGCTGACAAGCAGGGATGAGAGAAACAGGATCAGGGATTTGAGTGTTCCGTTCATACTAGTGACTCCGTGCATCATTTAAGGTTTGGATAGCTACTCGGTGGGCAAAACGACCGGCCCATATACTTCAGCTCCCTCTAAAGTAAAAACCCCTTCACTTATGGGGTATAGGGTCTGGGAGGACATTGATGCAGATCAATCAACAGTGAGAATTGTTTGCATTGGCAGCAAATGTCATGAGGTGGCTGGCTGGTAGGTAGTGATATCGAGTTTGTTTGATACGCAGTGACGTGGGGGGTGAGGGGCCCCGCCGCCTGATCGCGAGATTGAGGTGTATGTAAGAGCCGAGTTGTTTGACTACAAAAAGAGGTTAGGTGGGTTATTGGTTTATGGGCATCTCAACTAGCTCCGAAACCTCAAGTGAGCCATTCACCTCAAGAAAGGGACACCGTTTTGCGATCGACAGCGCGGATGCCATCGAGTCGGTTTGAATGATGGTAAAGCCTGACATCGTCGTTAAGCTTCCACGCGTAACCGAACCATCGGGTGCAACGACCGAGGTCTCCTTGAGTGGATTGGCGGGGCTGATTGCTGCCACGCCTAGCGAATTCAACCACTCCATATATTTTGCGAAGTGCTGCTTGCCCTCTTCTGGGGTGGCCGGCTGGTCGCCACCGAGGTAGGTGATCACGTATTGCGGCATGGTGTGTTCCTTGACGTTGGTGTGCTGTGTTTGTCTGTTGTTAGAGAGGAGTCTAGTTGGAAAACCCTGAGAGGCAATGAAGGGTTGATCGCTGCCGTTAGTCGCAGTCGTGATGACAAATGGCGGTTTTAAGAACCCAAAAGGTGGAGCAGCTTGAGCCCATCGGCAAATAGCACAAATGAAAATGCCACAAGTGCCAGGCCAAGTAGCTTCATCGTGTAGCCGTAGGTTCTATCATTCAAGAAGGTTTTTGATCTACCGACAATGAGTGCCAAACCAACTTTTGAGCCGATGAGAAGAAGGTAGAAACCGCCGATAAAGAGCAGTGGGGCGATCGTGTTGATGCTCATGGCTTTTGCGGTCGTCGGCGCGCCGACGCTGAACCAGAACAGATAGGGGTGTGGACTCAGTGCGTTAGCCAGAACACCTCTGGTTAATGATTTGGGCCTCTCTTCGGTCGGCCGGTTATTGTGCGCTTTGGCGCTGATGCTTTCGTATCCGATGTATAGAACATAGCAGCCACCCAGTAGTGAGATGGTGCCGAGAATGGTGTCGAAATCGGATAGCTGGGTAAAAACAAGAAGCGTGATGGCGATGATCGGAATGTCGGTAATGATCGGAGCAAGTGCCACGCGGATACCTGCGCCGACTCCGTGCTCAAGGGTTTCAGAGATCACCAGGGTCAAGAGGGGCCCCGGAGAGAATCCTGCGGTCACCCCGAACAAAATCCCTATAGCCAAGTAAGAGAGCATCTGTTTAGAGTGCCTAAAATCGAGTGTTTTTCACTGTGCTTGGTCGTCGGCTTGGCTGTTCAGGACAGGGTACATCTCTGCGTTGTCGCCTTGATCTGTTTAACGCTTATTCGAGTGCGGCTTCACTCTTCCCCGTCGGTCAGAGTGATCGGCCCTGTTACTAATGGAAGATCCGATACCAGACCATTCCCAGCAACTCATGCAGT
Source organism: Solemya pervernicosa gill symbiont (assembly GCF_002020875.1). Lineage (NCBI taxonomy): Bacteria > Pseudomonadati > Pseudomonadota > Gammaproteobacteria > Solemya pervernicosa gill symbiont. The sequence continues at coordinate 7,068 of NZ_MPRL01000038.1, forward strand.
CCCGCATTATTTTGTGTAAGCGTTCTGGCGTTAGGTAACCAGGCACGTAGCCCGCTCTGTGTAGGGCCGGGTGTTGAGTAGGCAGTGGGTGCCGGAATAACGATAAGACCCGTATCTTCGAACGCCTTCTGTGCGCGAGGCATGTGGCGCGCGTGGGTGACGAGCAGGATACGTTCAATGCCGCTGCCCGTTAATACCTCATGGGCGTAGCGGGCGTTGTCGAAGGTGTGTTGGCTGCGTCCATCGGTCCAGCGTACCGGAACGATATACTCCTGTTCGAGCGTGTGCTGCATCAGCGCTGCTTCGCTGGTGCCGGTTTTGAGTCCATCGCCACCGATCAGTGCGATGGGTAGTTTGGTGTTTCGATAAAGATAGGCGGCGTAGCGCACCCGTTCCAGACCACCGTCACCGGAGACATCGTTGCCGCCATACTCGGGTGCGTTCCAATAGCGACCGCCGCCGAGTACAACAATCGCCTGAGGACGTTTCTCTGCGATCAGCTCCGGCGTGACCGGAGGGGTGCGCTCTAGCATGTCGGACATCACCTCGGTGGTGAAGGGGATGCTGGCGAAGTAGAGCGTGACCACGGCGAAGGAGGTGGTGAGAATGGCGAGGCTGGTTTTTTTCGTCAGTAGAAAAATTGCACCGAGCATGATGAAAACGAGACTGCTGGCGGGTGGGTAGACCAGTAGTTCGAGGGTGCGGCTAAACAGAATGTCCATCTATATTTGGTTCCTTAGTCAGGTGCGGCAACTGGGTGCCGTCACGTTCTTTTTGTATCTGGTGTTATTTGTCGAGTAGTCCAGCGGCCTGCTGGTCGGCGTGATAGGAGGAGCGCACCATCGGTCCGCTGGCGACCTGTGAGAAGCCCATATCTTCACCAACTTCCCTGAGCTTGTCGAACTCTTCAGGGGTGACGAAACGATCAACCGGCAGGTGATCGAGACTCGGCTGAAGGTACTGGCCGAGGGTGAGCATGTCGCAACCGTGGGTTCGCAGCGCTTGCATCACCGCCTCGACCTCCTCAATCGTCTCGCCCAGACCGAGCATCAGTCCCGATTTGGTCGGCACATCGGGCTGTGCCGCCTTGTAGGCCTGGAGCAGGCGTAACGAACCTTCATAGTCGGCGCCAGGGCGTGACTGTCGGTAGAGCCGTGGGGCCGTCTCCATGTTGTGGTTGAAGACGTCGGGCGGTGTGGCGCTGAGGATCTCCAGTGCCACCTTTTCGCGTCCACGAAAGTCGGGAACCAGAATCTCGATCTTGGTCTCGGGGGTGGTGGCACGGATGGCCTTGATACAGTCGGCAAAGTGTTGGGCGCCGCCGTCACGCAGGTCGTCACGATCGACTGAGGTGATGACCACGTAGCGCAGTCCCATCGCCTTGATCGTTTCGGCAAGGTGTTGTGGTTCATCGCTGTCGGGCGCGAGTGGTTTGCCGTGTGCAACATCGCAGAAGGGACAGCGGCGTGTGCAGATGTCGCCGAGGATCATGAAGGTGGCAGTGCCGTGACCGAAGCATTCACCGAGGTTGGGGCAGGATGCCTCTTCACAGACGGTGTGCAGCTTCTGGCTGCGCAGCACCTTTTTCAGCCGCACCACCTCGGGGTGGTTGGGTGATTTGGCGCGAATCCAGTTCGGTTTACGCTGGGGGCGGGTGGTCGGCACCACCTTTACAGGGATGCGTGCCACCTTGGCAGCACCGCGTTCGCGCACGACGTTTTTATCTTCTTGATCGGACATCCGTTACACCTCAGTTCGGCCCGTAGTGTAGCCCAGCTCTCTGGTCAGGTGTGATAGCAGCCGCTCGGCGACCTGATCGACGCTGGCGGTGATGCCAAGATCGGCCATCTGGGTGACTGCCATGTCGGCATAACCGCAGGGGTTAATACGAGAGAAGGGCTCCAGCTCCATATCGACATTCAGGCTCAGGCCGTGATAACTGCAGCCGCGCTTTACCCTTAGACCGAGGGCGGCAATCTTCTGCTTAGCCACATAGACACCGGGGGCATCTTTGCGTGCCGCGGCCTCAACGTCGTAGTCGGCGAGTAGTGCAATGATCGACTGCTCCAGGTGGGTGACCAGCTCGCGCACGCCGATGCCGAGGCGACGCAGATCGAGCAGGGTGTAGATGACGATCTGGCCGGGGCCGTGGTAGGTGACCTGACCGCCACGGTCGACGTTGATCACAGGGATGTCGCCGGGGTTGAGCAGGTGTTCGTTTTTTCCGTTGAGACCAAGGGTAAAGATGGGAGGATGTTCGACCCGCCATAGCTCGTCGATGGTATCTGGCGTACGGGTGAAGGTGAACGACTCCATCTCGCGCCAGACAGGTTCATAGTCGCGCTGGCCGAGCCTGCGAAGGGTAACCGGCTGCATGGTCAGAGTGACATCAAGACCTGTTCGCAGTCGGTGAGGCTCTGGTAGATGTTATCGAGCTGTTGCTGACTGGTGGCACGAACGGTGACGGTGACTGAGAGGAAGCTGCCGCCTTTGCTGGGGCGGGTAGTGACCGCTCCCTCTCCGAGATCGGGCGCGTGTTTGCGCACCAGCTCGACCACCAGCGTCTCAAACTCCCCCTCATCACGTCCCATCGCCTTGATCGGGAAATCGCAGGGGAACTCAATCAGTGTCTCTCTCTCGTCACTCATGATTCTGCTTCAGTCTTTCTCTCTGGATAGATAAGTTTAACCGGTTTGCCGATGCCAAGCTGGAATCTGAGCAGGCGGGTGAAGTCGTTGTACTTCTTGACGATTCGTTTGCGCAGCTTGATCTGCTCTGGTGCACAGCTCGGGGTGAGGTCGGCCTCAATCCCATCGAGCTCCTTGATCCACTCGCTATTGCTCTCATAACCGAGTTCGATCAGCTCGTCACTCACCGGGCCATGCTGTGCAAGTTGTCCCTGCAGGCGCTCCTTGTGTGTGCGCCAGTTGCCGATCCGGGAGGTGGTGGTTTTACGTACTCCATTCATTGCGCGTAGCGATTTTTCCGAGGGATTGGCGTTTTTATAAAAGGCAGAAAAATCACACTGTTTATGCAAAAAGGGCATGTGTGCCATCAGCTGTTGTTGAATGGCGTCGGGATCGGACACCAGATCCTCATACTTCACCATGATGAAGCGTGAATGCCCGACCAATGAGCGGCTGGTCTGAAAGTGCTCATGCCACACACGCAGCGGGGTCCAGTAACGATCAGGGTGTTTTTTGTGTCGACTGACCACCACGTCACGCGGATCGCGTGCCATACAGATACACCACAGGTCAGGATCGATCTGCATCGCTCGCTTCATGTAGCGGACCTGATTGGGAGCCTTGGTGCAGAAGATATCTACTGGACGGTCGGGTTTGCTGAAGACGGTACTCTCGTGTTCGCAATAACCGTCAATATTGAAACAGCTGTTGATCAGTTCTGCGATCAGGGTGGTTCCGCTACGCGGTGAGAGCCCAACGATATGGATATGTTTGCTCATGTGTAGTGAAGGCTATTCGCAACCGTTGTGTGCTGCGAGATGGTCAGCCAGCTTTGCCTTCTTTGATAAGAACCTTGTAGGCGCTATAGAGCTCACGTAGACGTCGCCACACGGGGCCGGGCCGACCGTTGCCGACCGGAGTTTCGTCGAGCTGGGTGACCGGCATGATCTCTTTGGTGGAGCTGGTCAGCCAGACCTCATCGGCGTGGCGCAGCTGTGCCTCGTCGATCGCCTCTTCGCGACAGGGAACGTCATTGGCACGAGCCAGTTCCAGCACCAGGTCGCGGGTGATGCCAGGCAACAGCTGTGGCCCAGTGGGAGGCGTGATGATGGTATCGCCCTCAACGATAAAGAGGTTGCTCGCGGCCCCTTCGATGGCGTTGCCGTCTCTCAACAGGATGGCCTCAGAACCGCCAGCATCAATCGCCTGCTGGCGCAGCAGTACGTTGGGTAGCAGGGTGATCGCCTTGATGTTGCAGTGTTGCCAGCGAATATCGTCCAGGGTGACGGCGTTGAGTCCGTCGGCGTAGTAACTCTCATCGGGCTGGGTGATCGGTGTACAACTGGCAAACAGGGTCGGTTTGATCCCTTCGGGGAAGGCGTGGTCGCGCTTCTCAGCGGCCCCGCGGGTCACTTGTAGATAGACTGACTGGTCGCCGCCGCTGTTCTTCTCCAGTAGTGCCTGCAGTAGCTCCGACCACTCGCTGTGGCTGAGCGGGTTCTGCATGCGGATACCAGCCAGGCTCTGGTCGAGGCGGGTAAGGTGCTCTTCAAGTCGGAACAGTCGTCCACTGTAGGCGGGAATCACCTCATAGACGCCGTCGCCGAAGAGAAAGCCGCGGTCCATTACCGAGATGGTGGCGGTAGCAGCGGGTAGAAACTCGCCGTTGAGATAGATGGTGTCGTCACTCATGGCTGCGGTTACTCGAACATCATCTTCACATCGTCGATCAGCTGATCGAACATCGACCCCTCGGCCACATCGGCGAGTGCGATCAGCGGGCGATTGAGCAGCGGTTTGCCATCGAGGGTGACATTGACCTTGCCGTAGCCAGCGCCGCGTTTGGCCGGTGCGGTGATGGTGGCGTTGAGCGCCATATTCGCTTTCAGCTTCTTGTACTGACCGCGTGGGATGGTGACGTAGAGGTCGTTCTTTAGACCCAGTGGTAACTTCTCCGTCGCTCCCTTCCAGATGCGCGCCTGGGTAAGCGCCTTGCCACCGTCGTAAAGCTTGTGGCTCTCATAAAAGCGGAAGCCGTAGTTGAGCAGTGACTGGCTAATGGTGGCGCGGGCATTCTCGCTCTTGGCGCCAAGTACCACGGTGATCAGTCGCATGTCGCTGCGCTTGGCGGAGCTGACCAGGCAGTAACCTGCCGATTCGGTGTGGCCGGTCTTGATGCCGTCGACCGATTCGTCGCGCCACAGCAGCTTGTTGCGATTGTGCTGGGTGATGTTATTGAAGGTGAACTTCTTCTCTGCATGCCACTTGTAGTGTTCAGGAAACTCGCTGATCAGCGCACGGGCGATGGTGGCGATATCGTGGGCCGTGGTGTAGTGGTCGGGGTGGGGCAGGCCGGTGCTGTTCATAAAGTTGGTGCCGGTCAGGCCGAGGCGCTGGGCATGGCTGTTCATCAGTTGGGCAAAGGTCGCTTCAGTGCCGGCGACATGTTCGGCCAGGGCGATACTGGCGTCGTTACCCGACTGGATGATCATCCCCTTCAGCAGTAGCTCGACCGGGATGCGTTTGCCCACCTCGATGAACATGCGTGAACCCTCGGCGCGCCACGCCTTCTCGCTGACCGTCACCTCATCGTCGAGTTTGATCGCACCCGATTTCAGCTCATGCAGTAGCACGTAGGAGGTCATCATCTTGGTAATGCTGGCGGGTTCAATCTGTTGGTCTGCATTGAGCGCGCCAAGCTCCTGACCGCTGTCGAAGTCGACTATGACATAGCTTTTGGCAGCTACATCGGGCGGTGAGGGGACGATCGAGGCGGCCTGTGCGGTCGGTAGTGCAAACAGAATGAGGGTGAGCAGTCGGGTGAGTAAGGGCATCTTATAGGGCTCTTGGATTATGTTATTTCAATGAATCGTCTCTCAACAGAGAGGTCGCCAGGGCGTAAAGGTTCATTTTAACGTGACGGCGAGGGGAAAAGTAGCCGCATAGAACAGGGCTATTGGGTCAGCGCCTAATCGATCACGACGCGTGGCGGATCGATGCCGTGGCGGCTGAGTTGCTGGGTGATCCGGTCGGCGCTCTCGACACTGGCGAGTGGCCCGATACGGACCCGGTAGAAGGTATCGAGCAGACTGGAAACCTCGCTGACCTTGATCGCCTTGATGGCGGCCTCAGTGGCAACGCGCTGGCGTAACCGTTCGGCGTTCTGTCGGTCGCGGAAGGCACCGAGCTGCAGGTAGATCGAGGCATCGGGGTCGATGCCGACCGGTCGTATCGCCTGGTGCAGCCTGGGAGTGCCGGGGTTGATAGCCCGCACCTCGACCAGTCCAGTCCCCTTGGCGAGAATGCCGAGCTTTTTCGCCGCCGCGTAGGAGAGGTCGATCAGGCGGTTGTCGTGGAAGGGACCACGATCGTTGATGCGCACCACCACGCTACGGCCATTGTGCAGATTGGTAACCTCGGCATAGGTCGGCAGTGGCAGGCTCTTGTGCGCGGCGCTCATGCCGAGCATATCGTAGCGCTCACGGGTGGAGGTGAGCTTGCCGTGGAACTTGGTGCCGTACCAGGAGGCGATGCCGCGCTCGCGATATCCCTTACTCTCCTGTTTGACGTGGTAACGGCGGCCGTTGACCTCGTAGCTGGCGGGATTACCGTAGCGGGCGCGCGGCTCGTAACGTGGAGTGGCGTTGGGTACGTGGGAGACGTCGGGTGAGTTGCTCGGTGCACCATCACTGACCCGATAGCCACTGCCGAAGCAGCCGCTGAGTAGAAGCAGGAGGAGTATGAGGCCGAGCCGCTTCATCGCCTAGTGCATGCCCTCGGCGCGCAGTGCCGCAATCTCCTGGCTCAGCTGGTAGACGGCCATGGCGTAGAGGGGGCTGTGGTTGTAGCGGGTGATGACATAGAAATTGTGCAGGCCGATCCAGTGCTCATCACCGTGGCGTCCTTCAAGTTCCATCAGGGTGGCGAGCTGCTCCTGATTAAGCGGCTGCTTGTGTTCAACGCCGTAACTGACAATACGTTGCAGTGAGAGTTTTGGTTTCAGGCCCTTGCCAACCAGACTTTTATAATCCTTGCTGCTGACGCTCACCGGGGTGGTGACCGGCTCGCCCTTTTTCCAGCCGTGGCGTTTGAAGTAGGCGGCGACGCTGCCAATAATATCGGCATTGCTCTCCCACAGGTCGCGTTTGCCATCGCCATCGAAGTCGATGGCGTAGTGGCGAAAGCTGCTGGGGATGAACTGCGGGTGACCCATCGCGCCGGCGTAGGAGCCCTTCTTTGAGAGCGGGTCGAAGCCCTCCTCGCGGGCCATAATCAGGTACTGCGCCAGCTCCTTGCGGAAGAATTTGGCCCGCTTCGGGTAGTCGAAGGCGATGGTGGCCAGTGCATCGGGTACGCGATAGCTGCCGGCATGGCGGCCGTAGCGGGTTTCGACCCCGATGATGGCGGTGATGATCTCAGGTGGCACGCCAAACTCCGCCTCGGCACGCTCGAGCAGCTTTCTGTTCTGATTCCAGTAGTCGACACCCCCCTGGATGCGCGAATCCTGAATGAAGATCTTGCGGTAGTCGCGCCACGGCTTCGCCTCGGCGGGACGGGTGATCGCCTTGATGATTGACTCTTTCAGCTCGATCTGAGCGAAAAGGTTGACCAGCTCGTTGCTCTTGAAGTCGTGTTTGGTGACCATCTCGTCGATGAACTGTTTCACCGCGGTGCGTTTGAGCAGGCTTTGCTGGGCAGCGTGGCTCGGCAGGGCGAGCGAGAGTAGGAGGGTAAACAGGCTAATAATGGGTAGGTATCGCATACGTCTCTCGTAGGGTTGAGTCGCTATTTTGGTAGCAGCTTTCGGTGTGTATGGACTGACATCAGGATACCGAAAGCGGCCATCAGGGTCACCATTGAGGTGCCGCCGTAGCTGATCAGTGGCAACGGCAGTCCCACCACCGGCAGCAGACCGGTGACCATGCCGGTATTGACGACCACATAGATAAAGAAGGTGAGGCCGAGGCTGCCGGCCAGCAGCCGGGTGAAGGTGTCCTGTGCCTGGGTGGCAATGTGCATCGTGCGTAGCAGGATCAGCATGTAGAGCACCAGCAGGAGGATTACGCCCACTAGACCGAACTCCTCGCTGAGTACCGCAAAGATGAAGTCGGTGGAGCGCTCCGGCAGGAAGTCGAGCTGTGACTGGGTGCCGTTGAGCCAACCCTTGCCGTAGATTCCGCCCGATCCGATGGCGATCTTCGACTGAATGATGTGGTAGCCGCTGCCGAGTGGGTCCTGCTCGGGATTGAGAAAGGTGAGTACCCGCTGGCGCTGGTAGGCGTGCATGCCATAGAACCAGAGCGCCATTGAGGCGGGGATCATCAGCACGATTGCGCCAAACATCAGTCGCCATGGAAGACCGGCGAGAAACAGCACAAAGAAGCCGGAGCAGGCGATCAGCAGTGAGGTGCCGAGATCGGGCTGTTTGGCGATCAGCAGGGTTGGGATCAATACGATCAGTGCCGCGATGGTGATGCGTCGAAAGTCGGGGGGGAGCGGCCGTTCACCCAGATACCAGGCGACCATCATCGGCACGGTAATCTTGAGGATCTCCGAGGGCTGGAACTTGAATAGACCGAGATCGAGCCAGCGTTGTGCGCCTTTGCCGGTATAGCCGAATGCCAGTACCGCAATCAGCAACAAAATTCCGAAAGTGAACAGCCAGGGGGTCCAGATACGCAGTAGCTGTGGCGGAATCTGGGCGAACAGGTAGAGCACGATAAAGGCGACGCTGAGGCGGGTCACCTGGCGCACTATGAGATCTCCATTACTACCGCTGGCACTGTAGAGCACCACCATGCCGAGCCCGGCCAATAGCATTAACAGCAGTAGTAGCGGTACATCGATATGCAGGTGGTGGAAGAGCCTGCGCAGGAAGTCTTCACCGCCGGGGCGATTATGTTCGTTGTTGAAGATCAATTGTCACTCTCCAGCAGGTAGCGATCCATCACCGCACGAGCGATGGGTGCGGCAACCGCACCGCCACTACCGCCATTCTCAACGATTACTGCGATGGCAATCTGCGGATCTTCGACCGGGGCGTAGGAGACAAACAGTGCGTGGTCGCGCAGTTTCTTGGCGATCTTCTCCTCCTCGTACTCCTCCTCCTGCTTGATGCCGAAGACCTGCGCGGTGCCGGTCTTACCGGCGATCTGGTACTGGGCATCGGTGCCGATGCGCCGCGCGGTGCCGCGTACCCCGTGCACCACGTTGCTCATCGACTCGACGATGAGGTCCCAGTTGTCGTGTTTTTTGATCGGAATCGGCTTGAGTTTGGTGTGTGGCATGATCTCCTGTCCGTCATCACTATCGAGTCGAGTGACCAGATGGGGCTTGAGGCGCTTGCCGCCCATCGCCAACCAGGCGGTGGCGGTGGAGAGCTGCAGCGGTGTGGCGGTATTAAAGCCCTGGCCGATACCGACGATCAGTGTCTCACCCGGATACCAGGGCTGATTACGGGTGGCACGTTTCCACTGGCGTGAAGGGAGCAGGCCACGCGCCTCACCCGGCAGGTCGATACCGGTACGGCTGCCGAGACCGAAGTGACCGAGAAACTCATGCAGGCGATCGATGCCGAGGGTGTTGGCCAGATCGTAGAAGTAGACGTCGCACGACTGCACGATCGAGTCCTCCAGATCGACCGCACCATGACCGCGTTTTTTCCAGTCGCGATATTTGTGCTCGTGATCGGGCAGCTGGTAGTAACCGGGACAGAAGGTCTTCTGCCTCGGATTAGCAATGCCGTACTCCAGCCCGGCGAGTCCAACCAGCGGCTTGATGGTAGAGCCGGGCGGGTACTGGCCACGGATGGCACGGTTAAAGAGTGGTTGCGCGGCGTCATCGCTCAACAGGCGATAATCTGCGGTGCTGATGCCGTTAACAAACAGGTTGGGATCGAAGTCGGGACGACTGACCATCGCCAGCACCTCGCCGTTGCGAGGGTCGATGGCGACCAGTGCACCCTGTTCATCACCGAAGGCGACCTCAGCGGTGCGCTGCAGTCGGGTGTCGATCGAGAGGTGGATGTCCTTGCCCGGTACTGGTGGTGAGCTGGAGAGGGTGCGTAGGGTGCGTCCCTGTGCGTTGACCTCAACCTGGCGCACGCCGACGCCACCGTGCAGCTGATCTTCGTAACTCTTCTCGATGCCGATCTTGCCGATATGCGAGGTGCCGCTGTAGTCGCTGGGATCGATGCTGCGTAGCTCGCGTTCATTGATGCGTCCTACATAACCGACGATGTGAGCGGTCTGTGCGCCGAGCGGATAGTGGCGGTTGAGGTGGGCGACGATCGCCACCCCGGGCAGGCTGTGCAGTTCAACCGAGAGGCGAGATAGCTCCTCTTCATTGAGACGAAAACGTAGCGGTATCCCCTCGAAGCGGCGGCGGTTGTTGTAGAGCGAGCGGAAACGCTTGATATCGTTCTCGCTGAGGGTGATCAGCTGCTGTAGTTTAGCCAGTGTGGCATCGATATCTTCAATCTGCTCGCGGGTGATCTCGAGTCGAAATGAGGGCTGGTTCTCCGCCAGTACCACGCCGTTGCGGTCGTAGATCAGGCCGCGTGTCGGCGGGATTGCGGTGATGCGTACGCGGTTACCTTCAGAGAGGGTGGTGTAGTGGGGGTAGTCGTAGATCTGCAGGTTAACCATCTGACCGACCAGTACTGCCAGCAGCAGCACCATCACTACCAGTGCAACGACCACACGGTCGACAAACATGCGGTTTTCGCGCAGATGATCCTTGAGTGTGTTTCTACGAACCATGGGACTACGGCTTCTCTTTCGCTGTCACGGGCTGATCAGCTAACTCTGAAGTGACGGCGCAGGCCACGCAGGGCGACAAACAGCAGCGGCCAGAGCAGCATGCCGATCAGCGAGGGGAGCCAGTAGTACCAGTCGCTGCCAGGGTTGCCGAGTACACCGTTGATCCACAGCATGACCAGCTGGTTGAGCGCTAGCAGCGGTAAAAGACTGAGTGCCTGCTGCCAGAGCGGGAAGACACGGACGCGCCGGTGCAGTTTGAGCATCAGATAGATGATGATCGCCAGACCAAAGCCGTGCAGTCCCAGCAGTGAACCCTTGAGTACATCGAGGGTGAGACCCATGAACCAGGCGATACCGACACCGACGCGGTGTGGCAGTGCCATGCTCCAGTAGATGAGGATCAACAACACCCACTCGGGACGACTCCCCTCGGCCCAGCTAGGGATCGGGATGATTGTCAGCACCAGTGCCGAGAGCAGCGTCAGCAGAATGATCCAGCCGCCATGACGTTTGTTAGTCGTCATGAGGACTCTTCATCGTCAAAGGCGGTGATCGCCGGCCAGACCAGCAGAAGTTCACGACTGCTGTTGATCTGCGCCGCCGGCTCTGCGGTGATATCGGCAAAGGGTTGGCCCGGATCGAGACGGACCTCGGTAACGCGCGCCACCGGATAGCCGGCCGGGAAGCGACCGCCGAGTCCGGAGGTGACCAGCAGGTCGCCGACACGAATGTCGGCGTTGTTGGGCAGATGTTGCAGCTCGAGACGACCGACGATGCCGGTGCCCATAATCAGTGAGCGCAGCCCGTTTCGGTTGATCTGCACCGGCAGGGCGTGGCTCGGGTCGGTAATCAGAATCGCATTGGCGCTAAAGGGAGAGACGTGGATCACCTGCCCCATCACCCCCTCGGCATCGAGGATCGGCTGACCAACGTGCACGTTGTGCATGCTGCCCTTGTTAAGGGTGACCTGATGTTTGTAGGGATCGAGATCGACACCGAGCAGCTCGGCAATCAATACATTGTCACCGATCTCACGTGCCGAGTTGAGTAGCTTGCGCAGGCGCCGGTTCTCGCTCTCCAGTGCCGCCAGCTTTTGTAGTTTGGCCGCCTGCAGTAGTTGTTTATCACGTAGCTCACTGTTCTCGACCAGTAGCATGGCGCGGTTGGATAGTGCGTCACTGACCCAGCGACCGGCTGAGACAGGCAGCTCGATTACGTACTGGATGGGTAGTAACAGCGTGGCAACGCCGGCGCGCGCAGACTCGAGGTAGCTGAGACGGTGGTCGACCGTCATCAGTACTACCGAGCTGAGGAGCAGAATTGCCAGACGAAGGGTGAGAAAAGGACCCTGTGTGAATATTGTTTTAATTGAGCTTCCCTACGAGATCACCGCTCGATTAATCGATCGAGAAGATGTCACCACCGTGCTCGTCGATCATCTCAATGGCGCGACCACCGCCGCGAGCAACGCAGGTGAGCGGGTCTTCGGCGACGATCACCGGTAGACCGGTCTCCTCAATCAGTAGGCGGTCGAGGTCACGCAGCAGCGCACCACCACCGGTCAACACGATGCCGCGCTCGGCGACATCGGCACCCAGCTCGGGCGGGGTCTGTTCGAGTGCGGTCTTGACCGCGCCGACGATACCGGAGAGAGGCTCCTGCAGTGCCTCGAGAATCTCGTTGGAGTTGAGGGTGAAGCTGCGTGGAATACCCTCGGCAAGGTTGCGACCCTTCACCTCCATCTCCTTTACATCGGTGCCAGGGAAGGCCGCACCGATCTCCTGCTTGATGCGCTCGGCGGTCGACTCACCGATCAGGGTGCCGTAGTTACGGCGTACGTAGTTGACGATCGCCTCGTCGAAGCGGTCACCACCGATACGTACCGAGGCGGAGTAGACGATGCCGTTGAGTGAGATAACGGCGACCTCGGAGGTACCGCCACCGATGTCGAGTACCATCGAACCGCGCGCCTCATCGACTGGCATGCCGGCACCAATGGCGGCTGCCATCGGCTCTTCGATCAGATAGACCTCACGAGCACCAGCACCCATACAGGATTCACGAATCGCGCGACGCTCGACCTGAGTGGAGCCACAGGGTACGCAGACCAGAACGCGCGGGCTAGGACGCAGAAAACGGGATTCATGCACCTTGTTGATGAAGTGCTGCAGCATCTTCTCGGTGATGGTGAAGTCGGCGATCACGCCGTCCTTCATCGGGCGGATCGCGTCGATGTTGCCAGGGGTGCGTCCCAGCATCAGTTTCGCCTCGGCTCCGACGGCAGCGATGCTCTTGGGGCCGCCGGGTCCGCGATCCTGGCGGATGGCAACCACAGAGGGTTCGTTAAGAATGATGCCCTGGCCGCGGACGTAGATCAGCGTATTGGCTGTTCCAAGGTCGATAGAGAGATCGTTGGAGAAGAGGCCGCGTAGACTTTTTAGCATGGTGCCTTGTTATCCTATTAGATGGTATCTGGTGAGTGCAAAAGCGGTAATCTAGCAATTCGGGGGGGCTTTGGGCAAGGATATAAGTATGGTAACTTCCCCCGCTGTTACAGCTATCACGGTTTGGAGCTCCTATGTCCCTCGATGCGTCGGAAGTGAAAAAGATCGCCCATTTGGCCCGTCTCGCCATTAGCGAGGAGGATGTGCCCGAATATGCGCGGAATCTTTCCGATATTCTCAACCTGGTTGAGCAGATGAATGCGGTCGATACCAGCGGTGTGACCCCGATGGCCCATCCGCTCGATATGAATCAGCGGCTGCGCCCCGATGCGGTCTCCGAAGAGAACCAGCGTGAACACCTGCAGGCACACGCCCCGGCCACCGAGGCGGGTCTGTTTCTGGTCCCCAAGGTTATTGAGTGAGTCGATACCGTTACGGTTGATCCGAACCGGCACCGGTCCGTACCCCACATCCCAGATCAAACTAGGTCGAAATCTCTATGTATAACAAGACGATTGCCGAGCTCTCGGCGGCCCTCAAGGGCGGCGAGTTCTCCAGCGAAGAGCTCACGCGCAGCTACCTCGAACGTATTGAGCGGCTCGATGGTGAGCTCAACAGCTTTATCACTGTCACCGCCGAGCAGGCGCTGGCGCAGGCGCGCGAGGCCGATGTCCGCATTAAGGCAGGTGAGGCGGGTCCACTGACCGGTATCCCGCTGGCGCAGAAGGATATTTTCTGTACCGATGGGGTGAAGACCTCTTGCGGTTCGAAGATGCTTGACCCCTTTATCGCCCCCTACAACGCTACCGTGATCGAGCGTTTCAACGCCGCCGGCGCGGTGATGGTCGGTAAGACCAATATGGATGAGTTCGCGATGGGCTCTTCGAATGAGACCAGCTTCTACGGTGCGGTGCAAAATCCCTGGGATCGCAAACGTGTACCGGGCGGCTCCTCGGGTGGTTCGGCAGCGGCAGTGGCGGCGCGTCTGGTGCCGGGTGCCACGGGCACCGATACCGGTGGCTCGATCCGTCAGCCCGCAGCGCTGACCGGTATTACTGGCCTGAAGCCGACCTACGGACGTGTCTCGCGCTACGGCATGATCGCCTTCGCCTCGAGTCTCGATCAGGCCGGGCCGATGGCGCAGACTGCGGAGGATTGCGCGCTGATGCTCAATACGATGGCCGGTTTCGATCGTCGCGACTCGACCAGCGTTGAGCGTGATGTGCCCGACTACAGCGCCAACCTCAATGACGATATTAAGGGGCTGAAGATCGGTCTGCCGAAGGAGTATTTCGGTGAGGGGCTTGATCCCGAAGTAGCCAAGGCGGTTGAGTCAGCCATCGAACAGTACAAGGCGCTGGGTGCCGAGGTGGTGGATATATCACTGCCCAATACCCATCTCGCTGTGCCGACCTACTATGTGGTCGCCCCCGCTGAGTGCTCCTCCAACCTCTCGCGTATGGACGGGGTGCGTTTCGGTTACCGCTGTGAGGATCCGAAGGATCTCGAAGATCTCTACAAACGTTCTCGTGGAGAGGGCTTCGGTGCCGAGGTGAAGCGCCGCATCATGGTTGGCGCCTACGCCCTCTCGGCCGGCTATTACGACGCCTACTATCTGAAGGCGCAGCAGCTGCGTCAGCTGATCTCCGATGACTTCAAGCAGGCCTTTGAACAGGTCGATGTGATCATGGGCCCGACCGCACCGACCACCGCCTTTAACATTGGCGAGAAGGCGGACGATCCGGTCTCGATGTACCTCTCCGATATCTACACCATTGCGGTTAACCTCGCCGGTCTGCCCGGTATGTCGCTACCTGCCGGTCTGGCCAATGGTCTGCCGGTCGGGCTGCAGGTAATTGGAAACTACTTCGATGAGTCGCGACTGCTGAATGTAGCGCACCGCTTCCAGCAGGCGACCGAGTGGCATAAACAGGCTCCGGAGGGGATCGAATAATGGAATGGGAAGTTGTCATTGGGTTGGAGATCCACACCCAGCTCGCTACCAAGAGCAAAATCTTCTCGGGCGCCTCGACCACCTACGGTGCCGAGCCCAACACCCAGGCTTGTGCGGTCGACCTCGGTCTGCCCGGCGTGCTGCCGGTGCTCAACGAAGAGGTAGTACGCATGGCCGCCAAGTTTGGCCTGGCGATTGAGGCCGATGTGGCGCGTCGTTCGATCTTTGCTCGCAAGAACTACTTCTACCCCGACCTGCCCAAGGGGTATCAGATCAGTCAGCTGGAGCTGCCGATCGTCGGTGTCGGTCATATCGATATCGAACTGGAGGATGGTTCTACCAAGCGTATCGGTGTCACACGCGCCCACCTTGAAGAGGATGCGGGCAAGTCGTTGCATGAGGATTTTCACGGTCTGACCGGTATCGATCTCAATCGTGCCGGCACACCGCTGCTGGAGATCGTCTCCGAGCCTGACCTGCGTTCCGGTAAAGAGGCGGTCGCCTATGTGAAGAAGATTCATTCACTAGTGCGTTATATCGAGATCAGTGACGGTAACATGCAGGAGGGCTCTTTCCGCTGCGATGTGAATGTCTCAGTCCGCCCAATGGGACAGGAGGAGTTCGGTACCCGCGCCGAGATCAAGAACCTCAACTCATTCCGCTTTATCGAGCGCGCCATCGAACACGAGGTAGAGCGTCAGATCGATATCATCGAGGATGGCGGTAAGGTGGTGCAGGAGACACGCCTCTACGATCCCGACAAGGGTGAGACCCGTTCAATGCGCTCCAAGGAGGAGGCGAACGACTATCGTTATTTCCCCGATCCCGATCTGCTACCGGTCACGATTGATGATGACTATCTGGAAGTGGTGCGCGCCACCCTGCCGGAGCTACCCGATGAGAAGCGTGATCGTTTCATCGAGCAGTATGGGCTCTCTGGTTACGACGCAGGTGTGCTCACGGCCAGCCGCGAGATGGGCGACTTCTACGAACAGGTGGTCGCAGGCGCCGGTGGCGAGGCGAAACTTTGTGCCAACTGGGTGATGGGCGAGCTCTCCGGTGCGCTCAATAAAGATAGTAAGGAACTCAGCGAGAGTCCGGTTACGGCCGAGCTGCTGGCCGGCATGATCAAACGTATCTCCGACAACACTATCTCCGGCAAGATCGCCAAGGATGTCTTCGAGGCGATGTGGAATGGTGAAGGCGATGCCGATGCAGTGATCGATGCGAAGGGGCTGAAGCAGATTACCGACAGCGGCGCGATCGAGGCGATTATCGACGAGGTGCTGGCCAACAACGCCGAACAGGTCGAGAACTATCGTCAGGCCGAGGATAAAAAGAAGGGCAAGATGATCGGCTTCTTTGTTGGCCAGATCATGAAGGCCTCACAGGGCAAGGCCAATCCCGGTCAGGTCAATCAGCTGCTGAAGTCGAAACTCGACAGCTAATTTCCCTCTCATTTTGTGGCGGGTCGTCCGGCCCGCCACGCTACTACCTGAACTATTCGCATGAAAGATATCCTGCAACGATTCCTGTTTGAAAACGCACCGATTCGCGGTGAGCTGGTCCATCTTGATGAGACCTGGAAGGCGGTGCTTGCACGCCACGAATATCCCGCGCCGGTTCGCAGTCTGCTCGGCGAGATGATGGCGGCCAGTGCGCTGCTCTCGGCAACCCTGAAATACGACGGTTCGATTACCCTGCAGGTACAGGGTGATGGGCCGATCTCGCTTATAGTCGTCGAGGCGACCAGCGATAAGACGCTACGAGGCATGGCGCAGTGGCAGGGTGAGGTGGCCGAGGGTGATCTACAGGGTCGTGTCGGTAGTGGTCGACTGATTATCACCATCGATCCCGGTGCTGGCAGTGAACGCTATCAGGGTGTGGTCGAGCTGCAGGGTGCATCACTGGCCGATGCACTTGATGACTATCTAGAACGTTCCGAGCAGCTGCCGACTCGCATGTGGCTGGCGGCCGATGGTGAGCAGGCGGCGGGCATGTTGTTGCAACGCCTTCCGGAGCGCGAGAGTGAGGATAAGGATGCCTGGGATCGTGTCTGTCATCTCGGTGCGACATTGAGTAGTGAGGAGCTGTTAACGCTACCCGCCGAGCAGATTATCCATCGCCTCTTTCATGAGGAGGATCTACGTCTGTTCGATAAGGAGGGGGTTAGCTTCTCCTGCGCCTGCTCACGTGATCGCGTGGCGAAGATGTTGCGTACCCTGGGGAGCGAGGAAGTTCACTCAATCCTCGAGGAGGAGCCAGGGATTACGGTTGATTGTGAGTTCTGTCGTCAGCGCTACAGCTTCGATAGTGTCGATGTTGAGCAGATTTTTGCCGCCAGCGAGGCTTCACCCGAGGTGTCGACAACACGCCATTAGGCGCTGTCTCGGTTCATCTACGGAGTGTGATGTTGCTGCAGACTGTTTGCCCGCCCCGGTTGGGGCGGTGCAGTTAATGGTCGTTATTTTCTATTGATGACCGCGCGAATATCGCTGAGTTGTTGTTCGGCCTCTTCGAGACGATCACACAGCTCGGCCATCAGGGTGGGGCCGTTTGCGTAGGCACGTGCAAAGCCGATCTTGAAGCCCAGATTTGCAATCGACTTTGCCATCTCCTCGAGCTCTTGATCTTCAATCGCTGACCGCCATGGATAGCGAAGCGAAGGCGGTTAGTCCGCGATAGTCGACGCCGTCTGTATATTCGTAGTTGAGAGCGTGAGCGAACGACGTA
>NZ_MPRL01000039.1:0-34139 GCF_002020875.1 Solemya pervernicosa gill symbiont
TCTTCGTCGTTCGCTCTCGCTCTCAACTACGAATAGGCAGACGGCGTCGACTATCGCGGACTAACCGCCTTCGCTTCGCTATCCATGGCGGTCAGCGGCTGCGGCCTTGTCCAATTGCTGCAGTGGGATAATCAAGCTCGGTCCCGACCGACAAAACCAGTAACTTAAAGCGGTCTTTATTCTGCCATCATCTTTCAGGCCAACGCCGATAGATCAACAGTCGCAATATCGGAGTCGCATCGACGCGTTGAGTGGTATATGTTTCGCTGATGTCACTCCTCCCTCTCAACTATGTCGAACCGCTCTATCGCCCACCCAGCGAGGCGGGTTCACTGATTCTCCAGGCCACACTAGGCTGCTCCTGGAACCGCTGTGGCTTCTGTGAGATGTATCGCAGCAAACAGTTTCGCCCCCGCCCGGAGAGTGAACTGTTCGCTGAGATTGAAGCCATTACCAAGCTTGATTCACTCCCGCGAAAGCTCTTTCTTGCCGATGGCGATGCAATGGTGCTCTCCAGCCGTCGCCTGCTCTCTATCCTGCATAAGGTTCAAACCGAGCTACCGAAGGTAGGGCGAGTCTCTGCCTATGCAATGCCGAGAAACATCACAAACAAAAGCGACCGCGAGCTACGTGATCTTCGACAGGCGGGACTGCGCCTGCTCTATGTTGGTATCGAGTCGGGGGATAACGAGGTACTGCAGCGCATCGATAAGGGTGAGACTGCCGCATCGACCATCGAGGCACTCTGCCGCACCAGGGCTGCGGGCATCAAGCTCTCGGTAATGATCATCAACGGCCTCGGCGGTGCGTCGCTCTCCGAACGGCACGCCCTCCACTCAGCCGAGGCGCTCAACGCGATCCAACCTGAATACCTCTCGACCCTGGCACTGATGCTACCGGAGGGTGAACAGCGCTTCCGCGAAGGCTTCGATAGTGACTTTCAACTTCTGGAACGCGGCGCTCTGCTCTCAGAACTGGAGCAGTTCGTCAGCCACTGCGAGCTGAAAAACACCATCTTTCGCAGTGACCACGCCTCAAACTATCTGGCGTTGAAAGGGATATTGGGACGAGACAAACAGCGACTGCTCACTGAGATCCGCACAGCGATAGATACACCTGAGCACGCACCACTACGAGAGATGTGGCAGCGCGGCTTGTAGTCTGTTTGCATATTAGAGGTCCTACTCGGGCTCTTGGCTACCGGCAATCTTGCGGTAGATATAGCGAGGCGGCTTAATCAATAACGTCTCAATCATCCACCAGATCGCCAACACAACACGGCGTAGCAGGCGGTAGACCCACAGCACCACTGACGCGATAAAAGTAAACAGACCCAACAGGGGTACAAACAGCAAGGCAAAGAGCAGGCCACGCCACAGTGCGTAGCTGGCATAAAAGATCACATTGCCAAACTGCTCACGCCTCCTCGGCGGCCAGATCCTCTGCCACACCGAGCGAGTAAAGCTGAACGACATAAAGCCGAGTATCAGCGAGGCCAGCAGATACCACTGCACGTTGGAGTGGATCATCGGCACGATGCGTTGATCATATTCCCGTGCATGCTCCTGATCGGGACGAATAACGTGCACCGCATGCAACAGGCCATGCAGTGAAATATCGGTTATGACCGTCGCGGCCGACACGGGTGCCCCAGCCACAGGCTCTACGATCGGGCGGTAGGCGTTATTGCTGATCAGTGTCTGTGAGTTGCGAGAGGGATCGAACGTGAGTCTCATCGCCTCATCGCCACCGAAGCGCTGAAAGAATTTGGCCGTGTCATCGTAGATCATCGAAGCATCGAGACGCTGTAACAGCTGTTTACCCACCATTCTCGCTGCCTTCTGATCGACCGCATCAAGCACCACCAGATTAATGCTGTTCTCCTGCGCATGCTGTTTCAGTCGACGCAGATCAACGCCCTGTCCCTTCTGCCCTGCCACAAACAATTCATTGCCAGAAACCCTGCCTGGCACCACCAATGTCTGATGTTTGAGCCTGGCGGGATCATTAAGGAACTGTTCGATATCGATCGACGCCACCCGCGAACCACCCTGCCTGGATTTCAGTCCAGCACCGACGATATGCACGGCTCCAGAAGACCAGGGGCGCTGCAGATGCCAGACCGCCTGCTGCAATGCATCGACACCACCAACAGCAACCTCTACCCGCCCCTTAGCAACAGACCACCCTTCTGCCTTTTTAAGCCGATACGCCTGCTTCTTTCTCACCACATAGATCTCAAGATGAGGCGGCAACTCTAGAAACTTATCCAGGGATGATGGCAGGTCATCAACATCGATGAGCAACCGCAATTTATTCTTTCCTACGGCCTGCAGTGCATAGGGAGCACTGGGATCGATAATCGATTTATCTTTTAACTTAACCTTCCAGTTTCCCGACTCATCAAGATAGGGCGCGCCCACCAGGTCATCCTTGCCTCCCGGAAGATCGACATCATATTTAAGCGCAGGTGTATCGATATCGGCCTTTTTGCCCGCTTTCATTATGGCGCTAAGAAGACCGGCCTGAGCTGTACTGCTATAGAGAATCATCAGTAAGAGAGACAGGGCGAGCCATAAAAGGGATTGACCAGGTGTAAACCGAACAACACGTGCCTGCAGAGTATGTTCGTCAGGAAAATGCACCGACCTCATCCACTCAACCACTTATACATAACCAGTGCATCGACCAAACCCTCGGTAGGGTGATTGAACGCTTTCGGCAGCCGCCCCACCGTCTCGAAACCGAGCCTCTGCCAGAGCCGCACCGCCCCCTCGTTGGTGGTGGCAACAAAGTTGAACTGCATCGCCTTGAAACCGAGCTCAACGGCAACCTGCTGGGAGTGCTCACACATCGCTGTTGCAAGCCCCCGCCCACGCGCAGACGGTGCCACCATATAGCCGCAGTTACAGACATGACTGCCTGGACCACTCTGGTTGCTCTTGATGTAGTAGGTGGCGAGAATCTCTCCATCCTCTTCGACAACGAAGGTCTTGCGCGGCAACTCCATCCAGAGCTTCCTTCCCTGCTCCCTGTCGGTCTCGCGTGGATAGGCGTAGGTCTCGCCTGCAGCGGCGATCGGGTGAAAGATCGGCCAGATCTGTTCAAAGTCGGCAACGGTCGCTTCGCGGATCTTCATCACAGACTAACTCGCAGACGAGCCTTGCAGCCGCTCGCCATACTGCGCCATCCACGCACCGACCGCCTGAAGCGACTTAGGGGTCGCCTCCTCCTCGACACGGCGAATCAGCCCGTCGACAATCAGGTACCTCGCCTCTCCCTCCACCACCAGATCGGGGGTGCCAGCAAATGTGTAGGTCACCCGCCAGCGCCGGCTCAGCTGCGAGCCCTCTACCTGCGGTTCAGTGATCGCTTCTAGTCTTCTCGAATCGAAGCGACGATCAAGATTCATCACATCTTCACGAAGATAGTTGATGATCGCATCACGCCCCTCAAAGCGTGGATCTGGCCCACCCACGTTCAGATAGATCGCATCCTCAGCCAGCCACTTTGCCAGACGCGACCAATTATCATCGGCCACACACAGCTCAAAATCTGCAGCAAATCCCTTAAAGACCTCGATCACCTCCATGCCACTACCCCTTAATAATTAACAACGCGACCAAGGGAACGACATTGAAAATCATATAGAGAAGTTTGAAACCGCCAAAGAAAGCGTAGACCACGGTGTTGAATGTTTCTCGTGAGAGCGGGAAGAGGCGACTCTGCATGCGATAGATAAAGTCGGGCATTAAGACAAAAAAGAGAATCCAGACAAGGTAGATTCCACCGTTAATAATTGTGCACCACATAAAGAAGTCGGTTACCTGCTGCAGCCCCATCACTCCCCTCCCAATCTTATTTATTAATTTAGCGGTGAATCAGATTACAAACCGAGCACCTCGGCAAAGTGATAGCTGGTTTTATTCACGCCTTCACGCTCATAGAAACGATGTGCATCGGCGCGCTGCAGACCCGAATCCAGATGCAACTGGCCACATCCATGCTCTTTGGCATACAGGCGAAGCCATTCAATCAACTGACGGCCATACCCTTTGGAGCGACTGCTTGCCAGTGTCACCAGGTCATCAACATAGATAAAACGTCCCCAGGCGAGATTATGTCCCGGTCTGAATCCAGCCACTGCGACCACCTGCCCCTGAGCCTCGATATAGCTCAACCGATACCCGGCAGGCGACATTACGGCAACCCGCTCAACAAACTCCTGCTCATTCAGGTGGGTTCGCAGCTCACGCATAACGGTATAGCAGCTGCGAATCTCATGTTCCGTTTCTGCAATTTTGATCGTCATAAGATTAAAGATTCATCACGCCTACATTAGAAGAGATTCAAATAGTAGCTGATCACAGAACTGCGGTAACGATAACGCCAGCCACCGAGGGTGGCGTTGGTAAACTCCATATACTTTTCATGAACGTTGTCGTCATCGGGAACCATGTAACGCACAAAGACGATTACCCGCTCATTGGTCGACATACTTAGCAGTGGTTTACTGGTGCCGATCTTGAGAATAGAAATCGCCTCAGCACCGACCTTCTCCACATCGCCCTTAGCCATCGAGCCGCTCTCAAACTTCTGTCGCAGCTGACTGACCATGCCACCCGCATGATCACTCCACAGCTCCTGGCGAACCGCCTCTTCCAGCTCCGGATCACTGTTACCACCCATGCTGGCCAAACGAATACCGATAATAATCAGCGCCACCACACCGACAAGCAGCGCCATCGGACCACTAAATTGAAATGTCTTCTCCATCACACCACCTCAGTTGTTATTAGTCGAAATCATCTATGTTAACTGGCCGCCTCTGCGGTCTGCGCCGACGGAGAGCGACGACCGACAATCGCGGGTGCCTCCTGGATGAGTGCATCATCCTCCAGTGCCGTCACCATAAAGAGCGCGAAGTCGATACGACGAGTCAGGTTGCTCTCAAGCACTGCATCACCGACATGGCGACTCCAGACAGGCAGCCCCTGACTCTCACCCTCTTCCAGATCACTGCCACGCACCACGGTCCATTTTCTGTCGCTGGCAAAGATGCGACGACACGCCTCGACCTGATCATCGATGTCGACCAGACGGAAGAGGCGCATCAACTTGCCAAACACCGCCACTAACGCCCTAAAGGTAAATGAGTAGACGTCCTGACCGTCACGCGAGATATGCCAGCCACAGGAGAAGATTAGACGCGCATCGGCTGGTGCCAGATCAAGCACCGCCTGCGCCGTGCCGGATGAGTAGTCGTTCACCCCCCACGGCACCAGCACCGTCAGCACACCGTCGCACCCCTCAACCGCCCGTTCGATCACCTCCCGGTCATTGGTCGCACCGGGAATAATCGTGATGCGATCCCTGAAGGTGTCGAGCTTAGCAACGCTCTTCTCCCGGCAGACCCCGACCACCTCGTATCCACGATCGAGTGCATGCTGCACCATATATTGACCCAGCTTGCCGGATGCCCCGATGATACAAACTCTCTTCATCTTTAACCTCTCGCTCCCTGCCAGGTATCTAATCAGGACTCTATATTGACCTCTCTTACTCGGCCAAAAGTGTCACTCCCTCAGACAGGGTGACCGTCTTCGCCTCTGTTCTTTCGATGAGTTTAAGGATCGTCGTCTGCACGTTGACCTCTTCTCTGATATCACCCTCGGTCTCAAACTCCTGCTGCTGTGGCTTAAAGCCCTCTTCAGCCACAAACCCGACTATCACCTTGGTTGCCAGCGAATCATCAGGGCCGTAGTAATCAACGGAAATCAAAGGGTAGCCCTGAAAACCACGCTTCACCTTCTTCTCTATTCTTTTATGGCACTTATCGACATTCATACATTGCCCTTTTTATAGCAGATTAATCACTATTCACTCGTAAAGAGTCTAACGCGTGAGCATAAAACAGCTACATATCCAATCGAGGTTCTCATTATCAGTCAACGCCTCACTTGAATTCATCCCCAACCACTCATATTACAAAGATATGATTTGATCAGAGCGCTCAACCACACCACCCTTCTTACTCTCATATACAGTTAAGGGAAAGCGGAGATTCGGATGCAGTTACGACAACTCTTTGACCCCACCAGTAGCACTTACAGCTACCTGCTGTGGGATGAGACCAGCCTCAAGGCCGTCATTATCGATCCGGTGATTGAACAGAGCACACGCGACATCGCCTTGATCCGTGAACTACAGCTCAACCTGCTCTACTCACTAGAGACTCACATCCACGCCGATCACATTACCGGCGGATCCCTGCTGCGCGAAACATTCGGCTGTAAGCTTGGCGTTCACGGCAATGCAGACACCACCTGTACCGATCTCTTACTGGAGGATGGTGACAGCCTCGCCTTTGGTGAGCATGAACTGCGCGTGGTCCACACACCTGGACACACCAACACCGACATCAGCTATCTCACTGACGGTATCGTCTTTACCGGCGACACCCTGCTGATTCGTGGCAGTGGTCGTATCGACTTTCAATCGGGTGATCCCGGAAGTAGCTACGACTCAATCACTAACAAGCTCTTCACCCTACCCGAGCAGACCATCGTCTACCCCGCACACGACTACAGAGGGTTTCGCTCAACAACGATCGGTGAAGAGAAAAAGTACAACATGAGACTGGGTGGCGGTGTCAACCGCGAGGCGTATATCGATGAGATGAGATCCCTCAAACTCGAGAGACCGGAAAAGATGGATATTGCAGTGCCTGGTAATCTTCGATGTGGCGCTGACAAGTGATATCAGACCGTTACTCTCGATTATATAAAACCATGTAGGCATCCTACATCGCTATTGCTTAGTGCCAGAGAGATTTGGCCCAACTACACCGTCGATGACGAGCAGTTCGCTGATCTCACCAATACCCCGCTTAAGGGACATTTCTAACGGTGTCATTCCAAATGTATTAACAGAAGCTTTTGAAGCACCACAAGACAAAAGCAGCTCGACCGCTTCACGCGATGCAAACATAGCCGCCTCATGCAGAGGTGTGCTCTCCATATCACCGACAGCGTTAACCTCTGCACCCGCCTCAATCAATAACCTAATCGCCAGCTGATCATCCCACTGACACGCCAGATGTAGCGGCGTATCACCACCAGGTATCCTGGCGTTTATATCGATCTCTTTTGCAACGAACGGATCGTTCTGATCAAACGGAAACATCTCCGCCATGTAGCGAAGCAAGCCTCTAACATCAGACCAATCACCGGGGAGTCGCTATTTTTGCGGAAGCTTGTTTTGGGCATCCAAGCCCAAGCAAGCGGCAAATACTTAACGCGACCGTTTATGCCTACGGCGCCCCACTAACCGCCTTCGCTTCGCTATCCATGGCGGTCAGCGTTTGATTCCACGACTACACCACCTGGACAGGTTCTCTGGGCACGACATCCTGCCATCCCATCTAATCACCCATTCCAATAGTAATGAATATTTCTCACCAAACTGATTTTTTTAAATCGAGCGCACAAAAAAAGGGGGTGGATTGCTCCACCCCCTCTTCTAATCATGCTTGCTCTACACTGGGCGTCGATTACACAGCCACTCTTTAGAGAGTTACGCGGCAGCCTCTTCCTCAGGCTTCTCTTGCGCATCCTTCAGTTCCTTCAACTCCTGCTCAATTTCCTTCTTCTCCTGCTCGAGCTGCTTCTTCTCCTTACGGAGAGTAGCGAGAGCTGCATCAGCCTTTTTACGGGCATCGGCCTCATCCATCTTCTGCTTCTTCAGCGTCTTGAGCTTCTTCACCACATTCTCGGGTGTGTCAGAGAGGGTGGTGCTGATCGTCTTAATAGCACGCTCCTTCTCGGCAAGGCTATCCTTGATTTTCTGCATCTGCTGCGCGTGATTAGTACGGTCAGTACCAAGCTGCAGCTCAAGCTTCTCCTGCTTGGCTTTTGTCTCGGCAAGTTCAGCCTCAACACTCTCGAGTGTCTTTTTGGTTTTTGACAGTACCTGCTCAACCGCAGCAACAGAGAGTCTAGCCTCTTCCTGTGCATTGCTAATATTCACATCGGCGTCGGCGGAACGCTTGATAGCGGCGTCAAGCGCCACTTTAAGCTCTTCCGGGGTACAATCTTTGTCCAGCTTCAGCGCTTCAGTCGCTGCCAGCATCAGTACCTGCTTACTCACTGCGAGCTCTTTCCAGACACGGAGCTCCATTTCTGCTTCGGTTTCGGTCACATGTTCACCTAGGATGTTTAACTAAGAATATGAGCACTAAACAGAGGGGACGCGAGTTTAGACGCTCTTTTGAAAGATGCGAAATATTACACAAATTTCCACATCAATTCAATGAGATAAGAGAACACCCACCAAACGAAGAAGATTCATAGCCACTCTCAAACCGAGATATTTCACTATCAATACAACCACTTATTGGACACATCACATCTTCAGAGTGAAATATGTTCAGATTACGAGACAGACAGGGTCGACATAGGATCTCCGTGAATTTCAGGATATTTATCTGAAAAAGTGGCTCTGATGCCACCCCATCATTCAATCAGGAGGGGGCTGATAATCTGGATGCCAGGGTTCCAACGAACCTGCTACTCGTGCTGATTTCTGATGACAACCCATCACAAACAAACAGCTGTAACTATATAGAGCACACATCCCAGGATGCCTACGATCCGACCGCATCTATTCCGCGTGGGCGTTTAGTTCATGCCCACCCTACCTGGCTCAATAAAAAAGACGACTAGCCATCGATGACTAGTCGCCTCTCAGGAAGAGATTATTCTCTCTACTGGGGTGCAGGTACTACCGGTGCGCCGGGGAGTCGCTATTTTTGCGGAAGCTTGTTTTGGGCATCCAAGCCCAAGCAAGCGGCAAATACTTAACGCGACCGTTTATGCCTACGGCGCCCCTCGCTATCCATGGCGGTCAGCGGGAGCATAACCACGGGGAGGATATCCGTAGGGGGGATAGCCGTATGGGCCATAACCACCATATCCACCTCTGTTCCAGTTATTCCAGTTGTTCTGGTTTCTCCAGTCGTTATAGCCGCTACCATAACCACTGCCGCTACCTCGACCACTCATACCAAAGTTAAAGGAGCCATCGAGATCACCAGAACCATCACCCCAGCCTCCTCCTCGGTTATTCCAATTCCGGGGAGTCGCTATTTTTGCGAAAGTTTGTTTTGGGCATCCAAGCCCAAGCAAACAGCAAAAACTTCACGCGACCGTTTATGCCTGCTGCGCCCCGACCGTCCTGCGTACGTTGCGTAATCACCTCTTCGCGGCTCTACACAACTACCTCAGTGACTCTACGTCGACATAAAGCCGCTGCTGCATCTTCCAATTGTTACCACCCCAGCCAGGGCCATTCCACCAAGCCTGTGATGCCGTTGAAGCCGCAAGAAGTACCGCTGCAGCGGCAGTTAACTGAATGATCTTCATACCATTTCTCCCTTGAACGTCATTAATAATTTATTTCCGGCCGCTGCAATAAAGCAACACCGTAACAAGTGAGATATAGCCGAATTCTACAATTACTCAAGCCACGGGTACCCTATTAGTACGCCAGATTAAGCCTGATCTAATTACAGTTACGGAAATTAATCTTGAGCAAAATATTTGGCTAATCGAGGTAGCTGGGGGCAGCGTAAAACCCCTTAATCATAGATCTCGACTAGAGGCGCAAGACCAAGGCGTTCTTACACTACCCCCAATGAGCCTTATCTAAAACTTAGGCGTTGCTGAACTCTTCATTGTGAAAAGAGATACCAGCATTTAGGCAGATGCAGTGGGTGTTTAGTTGAATTATCACAATCTAGTTGATGTGGAAAATCTGTCACGGGAGCGGCCTCTTTCACATAATCATTACGTAGAAAAGTCAGTTCTGTGGTTTTAGGAATCACAATGTCATCAAGCCGTGTAGAACCGGAATAGTTGTTGGGGTGGTTATGCACACAAGTGTGCGTTTGCAAAATCTTATCAAACACCCGAGATCCCAACTCAAAGAAGGGAAGATTAAACAGCTGATCAAGCCCATGAAATTCTACAACGATAATTCTAAAGCGTTTTAACAACCGCTCTGACACGGAGAGGAACACTTCGTATTCCGCCCCCTCGACATCAATCTGCAGTATCAAATCACCTTCCGAGTCAGGCCGAGTCAAATCAACCCACTCATCCAACGTCATATGCGCTTCATTAGAAGCAGCACCGATAAACTTATCACTAAAGTGAAACAGGTCATTTGATACAGCAGGCTTCTCAACACTTGCATCAGCCATATACACGTCCATGCCACGATCTGCGCAATCACTCTCAAAGCCAGAGACAGATCCAACACCCGGTGAATAACAAGTCGCTATCCCATCAAGCACATCAGGAACAAGGTACCCACCGTCACGGTCAGGACCCAAACGAATTAACTCCTTTCCAAAACTGACGGGAGCCAAATGCTCAATCAAAGCAGTCACTTCATTTAATGGCGTACGCCTCACAGCAATCATATTTCGAGCGGCAAGGTACCTAGAGGCTAACTTCAACAGAAACCTTCTTATCGACATCCAGATTTAAACTACCTTATTTGGTTTTTTGCCTAACAATTATGGGTATTGATGATTTATCAACTTCACATTACAACCGAAACATTGTGGGGCAGTGCAATAACACCCCCAACCAAGCAACTCCGACCCGGATTATCTTACAATGCGTTTGGATCAAAATTGTGAGTCATATTCCTTGTTAAGCTGGCAATACCAATGTCATAGCCATAAACCAGCGTTACAGAAATGACATCCTTGTTTATCGTTGGAGCGTATTCGGTAGTAACTATCTTTGCATATCGTTTAGCCAGGAATTCATCTTCTATCCACTGCTCATCTATCCATACAGTTACAGAGACAAAATCTGTAGTAGATGATGATTCGGGGAGTCGCTATTTTTGCGGAAGCTTGTTTTGGGCGTCCAAGCCCAAGCAAGCGGCAAATACTTAACGCGACCGTTTATGCCTACGGCGGCGGTCAGCGCCGGACCCCACAAAAAGCGAAGCCCGGCTGATTCCCTGTCGTCCGATGCGCACATCCTGTGCTTATACAACATTCGGTTAGTACCTATTTATCCACACTTCGAATCACCACAATTCAAGCAAGTTAAGCAGCCGTCCATCATGATGGCTGCCTTGGTATGACACTTAACACAGAGCTTCGCACTCTCTGGGAAATCGCTGGCACCGCTCTTCTCAGCCTGTTTCACGGTGCTGTCGTACTGGGCGCGTTTCTCATCGATTAGTTTCTGCTGATGCTCATCTAGACCATCATCCTTAAGCATGCCGATCATGCGCAGGTGGCACTCGATGGCATCACCTATCTCGGCAACGAGTGATGGCATGTATTTACCGCCCTTCTTAAAGTAACCACCACGAGGATCGAATACAGAGCGGAGCTCTTCGACCAGGAAGGTGACATCACCACCCTTTCTGAAGACCGCACTGATGATTCGTGTCAGCGCGACGATCCACTGGAAGTGGTCCATGTTTTTCGAGTTGATGAAGATCTCATAGGGGCGACGTAGTTCGTGCTCGGTGGCCGGGTTGAGGATCACATCATTAATGGTGATGTAGAGGGCGTGCTCGGAGAGCGGGGTTTTGATCTTGTAGGTCGAGCCGAGCAGCATCTCGGGGCGCTCGATCTTCTCGTGCATGTGGATGACGTTATCTTCTTCACGACGATCCTGCTCATCAGCGTTGGCCTCGGTCTTCGCCTCGTTCTCTTTGGCGACGCTGAAACCAACGATCTTTTTCTCAATTTTGATAGACATCTTATCTACTCCTGAATCTTTTCCTGATGGGGTTGGCGCTGTGCGCCGGTTCGGTTCCGTTCCCTAGAACTTCCCGTAGTAACCCTCTTTCATTGCGTCGTAGAGATTGGCGGCGGTGTGCATCTCGCCGTCGTATTCGATCTCTTCATTACCCTTCACCTCGAGGATCTCACCACCGTCGAGTTCGAAGCGGTAGGTGGTGTTCTCCAGGTCCGCCTCTTTGACCAACACACCCTGGAACGCCTCGGGGTTGAAGCGGAAGGTGGTGCAGCCCTTGAGACCCTGCTTGTAGGCGTAGAGGTAGATATCTTTGAAATCTTCGTAGTCGTAGTCGGTTGGGACATTGGCAGTTTTGGAGATCGATGAGTCGATCCACTTCTGCGCCGCGGCCTGCACATCGACATGGGCACTCGGCTTGATATCATCGGCAGAGATGAAGTAGTCGGGCAGCTTCTCTTCGGCCTCTTCGGAGAAGGGCATCGCCTTGGCGTTGATCAGCTCACGGTAGGCGAGCAGCTCGTAGGAGAAGACGTCCATCTTCTCTTTGGTCTTCTTGCCTTCGCGGATGACGTTGCGGAAGTAGTGGTGGGCGAAGCTTGGCTCGATACCGTTACTGGCGTTATTGGCCAGACTCAACGAGATGGTGCCGGTGGGGGCTATCGAGCTGTGGTGGGTAAAGCGTGCGCCGTGCTCGGCGAGCTGCTCAACCAGCTCCGGCTCTACCTCTGCAACCTTCTGCATGTAGCGGCTGTACTTGGCATGCAGCGCGCTGCCCTTGATCATATCGCCCGGCTTGAAGCCGTCGGTAACCATCTCGGGACGCTTGAAGAGCATCTCGGGGGTGACTTCGAACTCTTCGATCAGGATCGGCGCGGCGCCCTTCTCTTTGGAAAGCTCCAGTGCACTCTTCCAGCCAACAATCGCCATCTCACGGGTCACCTTCTCGGTGAACTCGAGCGAACCTTCTTCGCCATACTTCATACCGAGCATGGTCAGCGTGGAGCCGAGGCCGAGATAACCCATGCCGTGGCGGCGCTTGGTTTCGATCTCTTTACGCTGCTGCTCGAGCGGCAGACCGTTGATCTCAACCACGTTATCGAGCATGCGGGTGAAGATGCCGACGGTCTTGTCGAAGTTTTCCCAGTCGAAGTGCGCCTCGTCGGTAAACGGATTAACGACAAACTGGGTCAGATTGACCGAGCCGAGCAGGCAGGAGCCGTAGGGGGGCAGACCCTGCTCACCACAGGGGTTGGTCGCACGGATGTTCTCGCACCACCAGTTGTTGTTCATCTCGTTGTACTGATCAATAAGAATGAAGCCGGGCTCCGCATAGTCATAGGTGGAGGCCATGATCACATCCCAGAGGCGCTTGGCCGGGACGGTGCGGTAGATGCGACAGGCGACCAGACCTGCCTCATTGGTGACGTAACCCTCTTTGGTCGACCAGTCACGCCAGATCACCTGCTCGGGATCGTTGATATCGAGCTTGTCGGTATCGACCTCTTTCTGATCAACCGGGAAGGCGAGCTTCCAGTCGATGTCGGCCTTGACCGCCTCCATGAACTCCTTGGTAACCAACAGCGAGAGGTTGAACTGGCGCAAACGTCCGTCCTCACGCTTGGCACGGATGAAATCCATCACATCGGGGTGACCGACATCGAAGGTCGCCATCTGTGCGCCGCGACGACCGCCAGCAGAGGAGACGGTGAAACACATCTTGTCGAAGATATCCATGAAGGAGAGCGGCCCGGAGGTGTAGGCACCCGCACCAGCGACAAAGGCACCCTTGGGGCGCAGGGTGGAGAACTCATATCCGATACCGCAGCCCGCCTTCAGCGTCAGGCCCGCCTCGTGAACCTTGGAGAGGATGTCATCCATCGAATCGCGCACGGTGCCGGAGACGGTGCAGTTAATGGTAGAGGTGGCGGGTTTGTGCTCCAGCGCACCGGCATTGGAGGTGATACGACCGGCGGGGATAGCACCGTGCCGCAGCGCCCAGAGGAACTTCTCGTTCCACTCCGCCTGCTTCTCGGGGGTTGTCTCAACCTCGGAGAGGGCGTGCGCTACACGTTTGTAGGTATCGTCGATATCACGGTCGACAACGGCACCATCTTTAGCCTTCAGACGGTACTTCTTATCCCATATATCGAGAGACGCGGACTGGAACGGAATTTCACTCACGTGACCACCAACACTATTAACCTGCACGGGTTTCATTAACGGAGACTCCCCTTATTATCGTATGGATACAGCAACGCTGCTGCATCAGACCCATTCCCTTGAAGACGGATTCTTGTTGTAAACGCCTCTACCACAAGATGTAGTGGCGAGATCCGAGTACTTTAGGCGTCAAACCCACACCTGTCAAGGGAGATTACACGATTATTACTCCATACAAAACAACGACTTACAAATTTTTCCAGTAGAATCATCAAGATAGAAACGATAGTTACAGCAAACCCCTACAACACTAGATCTAGTGGTCACTATAAACAGCTTATCCACAGCTTATTAACCCCTCAATGTGGACAAATTGTCGCATTATTCTGCTGAACAGGCCCCCACACACCCTGAGCACGCCCCTATCTGGAGATCAGTCAATTCGATTTCAGCGACCACGAAAAACACACCCAATAAACACGATTTGCCACAAAAACTGAGGCCGACTCAACGATCTGCACATGGCGCTCGAACAAGCGAGATATCCATTCAACCCTCTACCACCCAATAGGTAGGAGAGGCGCCTCGTTGCGAAACCAGATAACAGACAGTGAAACCAACTCCCACCAGCAAATATTTGTCTATTGCCGTTTGCCTGCCTTCTCTCCAGATCGATCCTTTATACTGATCGCCCAATTCGTTGTCCGAACTGAATCGTGAAACTATCGCCACTCCTCTTGCCGATCCTGCTACTTCTGCCGCTCCCCAGCCTGGCCGCAGAGACCCTTCGTCCCTTCAGCAGTGACGGCTGTAGCCTGTTTCCCGACGGCACCCTGTTTAACAACGAACTCTGGCTCAGCTGCTGCGTTGAACACGACCTGCGTTACTGGCGCGGTGGCAGCTATGCCGAACGCATCACCGCCGACCACGCACTTGAACAGTGTGTCGCGGCACGGGGCGAAGCGGGGGTGGCGGCGCTGATGTATAGCGGCGTGCGCATTGGCGGCTCCCCCTTCTGGCCGACCCTCTACCGCTGGGGCTACGGCTGGGATTTTCTGCGTGGCTACAAACCACTCTCTGCCGATGAGCTGAAGCAGGTGGAGCGTGAGCTGGCACGAGCAGGCAAGAGCGCCAATTAAGAAGATTTCGACGCCATTGGTGGGAGTGAACCCCATACCCCCGGATTGCGCGTTGCTCCATCCGGCTACAGGAGCTGCAGGACAATGCAGAATCGAAAACAGACGTATGAGAAAATGGCCGGATACCGATAGCGGCGGCCACCACGGTAGATGACGTAGCCCGGATGGAGCAACGCGCAATCCGGGAAGCCGCTCGGCCTACGAGAGCGTATTGGTACACCAACCGGCAAAACTAAAAACGAAATACAGATTGGAGATGATGTGACCTCAATCCCGTTACTCAACCTTGGTGAGCTGACCACCGAGCAGTTTCTCGCCGACTACTGGCAGCAGAAACCGCTGCTGATCCGCCAGGCCTTTCCCGGCTTCACCTCCCCCGTCTCTGCCGAGGAGCTGGCCGGGCTTTCGCTCGAGGAGGAGGTCGAATCGCGACTGATCATTGAGAAGGATGGTCTCAAGCCTTGGCAGATAGAGCACGGCCCGTTTGAGATTGAGCGCTTCGCTGAGCTTCCCGAAAGCCACTGGACGATCCTGGTCCAGGAGATCAACAAACACGTACCGGAGCTGGCGCTGCTGCAGGAGCGCTTTAACTTCATCCCCAACTGGCGTCTCGACGATGTGATGGCGAGCTACGCCCCCGATCAGGGCACGGTCGGCCCCCATGCCGATAACTACGATGTCTTCCTGATTCAGGCCCACGGCCAGCGTCACTGGCAGATCAATAACACCCCGCCCACCGATGAAGATCTGATCCCGGGACTCGACCTGCGCATCATGCGCCACTTCGAGAGCGAGCAGGATTGGGTGCTGGAGCCGGGCGATATGCTCTACCTGCCGCCGGGTGTCGCCCACCACGGTGTGGCGCAGGGCGACTGCATCACCCTCTCGGTCGGCTACCGCGCCCCGGCGGTGACCGATATCGCCTCCCACTTTCTCGCCGAGCAGATCGCCGAGATCGACCCGGAGCAGTTCTACAGCGATCCCCAGCCAGCGCCGCAGCCACATCCCGGCGAGATCAGCGCCGAGGCGCGAGAGAAGATTCGTCAGATCATCCGCAACCTGCCGCTCGATGACGCCACCATCGACCACTGGTTCGCACGCCACACCACCGACATTCGCCCCGGTCACACCCTGCCCGACCCGGATGAGGAGCTGACCCCGGCAGCGCTGCATGAACGGGTCACTGCAGGCGAGACGCTGTGGCGTAGCGAGTACTGCCGTTACGCCCACTACACCGACGAGTCCGGCAAGATTCGACTCTTTGTCGCGGGCGAGGAGCAACCGCTCGCAGCAGGGCTCGAGTTCGCCGCCACCCTGCTCGCCGGACAGCGCACCTACAGCGCCGTCGAACTCGTGCCGCTGCTCGGTCTGCCCGGCTTCTCAGAACTGCTCTGTGCACTGCACAACGAGGGCTGCCTCTACTTCCCCGAGGATGAGGACGATGAGCCGGCCTGAGTTCACGGTTCGCATTGCCGACTGGCAGCTCGACCGGAGCGCACTGCGCACCATCCGTGAACTGGTCTTCATGGTTGAGCAGGGGGTGAGCGAGGAGCTGGAGTGGGATGGTGAGGATGAGGCGGCGATCCATCTGCTCGCCTTTGATCACTCGGGTCAGGCCATCGGCACCGCCCGCATGCTCCATGATGGCCATATCGGTCGCATGTCGGTCGTAAAATCCCACCGCACCAGAGGCGTTGGCAGCGCGCTACTGCGCAAGCTGATCGAGATCGCTGAGGAACGTTCAATGCCCTCACTCAATCTCGACGCACAGACCCACGCGATCGGCTTCTATGAGCGCTTCGGCTTTACTGCCGAGGGTGATACCTTTCTCGATGCCAACATCCCCCACCAAAGGATGAGACGGGGTCTATAATCAGGCTGTATTAGTTGATCAGAATCACCACACACAATGTGTTTTCTAGTCAATTTGCCCGCGATAGGCATAGAATCGTGAGGGTGCCGCCATGGAAGCAGCCAAAACGTTCAGTGACACGAGCTCTGAAGGCTTAGAGTCCCCTGTCAGTCATTTAATAGAAGGGCGCCGCAACTTGGACAATCAACGACACCATCAGACTTTCTCCCACGATGAGGTGATCTTTTGTGAAGGCGATCAAGGCGATGTCGCCTATCTGGTTGAACGCGGCCAGATCGAAATATCCACCCAGGTCGACGATCGAAAACTGGTCGTTGCCGTACTGCAGAAGGGCGAGCTGTTTGGTGAAATGGCACTGATCGACGACAGCCTGCGCTCCGCCACCGCTACCGCTCTGGGCGAGGTGGATCTGGCGATCATCAGCCGCGAATACGTCAGTAACAAGATGAATAACGCCGACCCGCTGATCAACCTGCTGCTGCGGGTAATCCTACAGCGCTTCCGCAAGTTGCAGTGCCACGATAACGGTGCGGTTGTTGAAGACCAGAAAACCAACGAGTACTTCGAGAAGTTTCGTGAGAGTGCCGTACAGCGACTGAAGATGGAACAGGAGCTGCAAGAGGCGATCGAGCAACGCCATCTGGTGCTCTACTACCAACCGATCGTCTCAACCGCGACCGGCTATATTGGCGGTTTTGAAGCGCTGGTACGCTGGAACCATCCCGAGCGCGGCATGGTGCCACCCGACCAGTTCATCCCCCTCGCCGAGGAGTGCGGTCTGATCGTCCCACTGGGGCTCTGGGTGCTGCAGGAGGCGTGTAATACCCACGTCAAGATGCAGAGCATCTTCAAAGAGCACCACCCCCATATGCCGCCGCTCTACATGAGCATCAACGCCTCGGGGCGACAGTTTGCCGACCAGCACTTCATCGACGACATTCGTGCCACACTCGATGAGAGTGGTGCAGATCCGACTGAGATCAAGATCGAGATCACCGAGACGATGCTGATGGAAGACCCGAAACACGCCATCAAACAGCTGCTGGAGATCAAATCACTCGATTTGCGTCTCGCCCTCGACGATTTCGGCACCGGCTACTCCAGTCTCAGCTACCTGCAACACTTCCCCATCGACACCCTGAAGATCGACCGTGCCTTTGTCAGCACCATGCTCAAAGACCCGCGCTGCATGGCGATTGTCGACTCCTTGATTGGTCTGGCCCACAACCTTGGCATGGACATCATCGCCGAGGGTGTTGAGGAGGTACCAGAGTTCCACACCCTGCGCGACGCCAAGTGTGAATACAATCAGGGCTACCTCTTCTCCCGCCCTCGCCCGCAGGATGAAGCACTCGAACTGCTGGTGCAGGGCAACATCCCTAAAGGGTAGGCGCATACACCAAGCTCACAACATGACCATTTCTCAGTTCAGCAGGACCATCGTGGCGCTCCTGTTTGCCCTCACACTTACTGGCTGCGGCAGCGATCCCGACTCTGCCGAGACTCAGATTCGCGCCATGATCGATCGCACCGAAGAGGCGGCTGAGGCGCGTGAGCTGGGGACGTTTCGTACCATCCTTGCCGACGAGTTCAACAACCGCTCAGGCATCGACCGCAAGCAGGCGATCAACCTGCTGCGCCTGCAATTTTTCCGTAACAAACGCATCCACCTGTTGACCCGGATCAAATCACTCAAGATCGGTGAAAACGACGATGTGGCAGAGATGGTATTGATGGTGGCGATGGCAGGACAGCCAATCGGCAATCTCGATGCGCTGGTCAATCTGCGCGCCGATCTGCACCGCTTCGATCTACTGCTGATGAAGATCGATGATGATTGGCAGATCGTCGAGGCAACCTGGCGTCGCGCCAGCTCACTGGAAGAGATGCGTAGCAGTGGTGATTAAATCGCCCAGCGACATCACACCCTCAGAGACCACATCAGAGTCGATCTACCGACAACGGCGACGCTTTCTGCAGCAATCAGCCGCACTGCTCGGCTCCGCCCTGCTCCCCACCACACCACTGGCCGCCGCGCCGCGCTCCCCCTACTCGACCGATGAGCCGCTCACCCCGCTCAAGTCGATCACCAGTTACAACAACTTCTATGAGTTCGGCACGCAAAAGGGAGACCCATCACTCCGGGCAAGCGCCCTCGAGACCGAGCCCTGGTCGGTAAGCATCGATGGCGAGGTCGCCAAACCGACCCGCTTCACGCTTGAGGATCTGCTCAACCCCTTCTCTATGGAGGAGCGTAACTACCGCCATCGCTGCGTGGAGGGGTGGTCGATGGTGATCCCCTGGCTGGGCTTCCCGCTGGCAGCGCTGATCAAACGCGTGCGCCCCACCTCGCGTGCAAAATATGTCGCCTTCACCAGCCTCTACGATGCCGACCGACCGCTGCCGGGACAGCAGCGCCGTTTGTTGAAATGGCCCTACCAAGAAGCGCTACGTATCGATGAGGCGACCCACCCTCTCACCCTGCTCGCCACCGGCCTCTATGGCGACCCGCTACCAAACCAAAACGGCGCGCCACTACGACTGGTCGTGCCGTGGAAGTATGGTTTTAAGAGCATCAAATCGATCGTGCGCATCACCCTGACCGAGCAGCGCCCCAAGACAACCTGGAATGAGATGTCGGACGACTATGGTTTCTACGCCAACGTTACCCGCGAACATCCCGAGTTCAAATGGAGCTTCAACCGCGAGCGACGCATCGGTGAACTGCAAAAACGCGACACCCTACCCTTTAACGGCTACGCTGAGCAGGTCGCACAGCTCTACCCCAACGGCGATCCCGATCTAAATCTACGACGAGCCCATCGGCGCTAAGCTACTCCACCTAGCAGACTGCTTGAGTACCCACTGTGATCCATTTCGCAATTCTGCGAAAAAGTTTACTATCCTTGAATGTAAGGGATCCGCATTGAGGTTAGACGCCTCACTGTGAGGGGCCACAGGACGACCGTAACCAATAATAATTAGCGGAACTCTACAATGAGCAGACTACAGAAAAACCCGAACACCTTTACCAGCTTTCGCCTTGTCTACGCGATTATCTTCTTGGTGATCGGATTCTCATTCGCCATCATCGGCATGCTGATCAGCAACCATCCGGAGATGGTCACCTGGCTACCCTATATTCGCCCTGAAGCGGGGCTGCCACTGGTCTTCTCCGGTGTAATCAGTGTCGCCTTTGGTATCGGTGCACTACACCTGATTCTCAACCGGCGCATGGATAAGTCGGAGCGTCGCCAACATCAGATGCCGATCGGTTTTGCCGATCGTCGCAGTGGTCATGAACGGCGCTACCACGACGAGAGCTGAGCCAGACTCAGAGCGCTCTCGCCTCGACCATCAGCCCATTTCGCTCAGGCGAGAAGCGGCGCAGAATCCACAGACCCGGAATCGCAATCAGGGTGCAGACAATAAAAAAGCTGAACCAACCAACCCCTTCGGCCAGATAACCGGTCGGTGCCGAGGCGATCACTCGTGGTATTCCCATCAATGAACTAAGCAACGCGTACTGGGTCGCCGTGAAACGTTTATTGGTCATGCTCGCCATGAAAGCGACATAGGCTGCCGTACCCATCCCCCCGGAGAAGTTCTCGAAGGCGATCACCGCCGCCAGACCACTGAGAGAGTTACCCATCAGCGCCAGCACTGAGAAGCCTGCGGTTGAAATCGCCTGTAGAAAACCGAATAACCAGAGTGAGCGGAAGATTCCCAGTCGCAGGATCATCACACCACCAACCAGACCACCGATGATCGTCGCCCAGAAACCAAACAGCTTCGCCACCGCACCCACCTCGGTCTTGCTAAAACCGATCTCCAGATAGAAGGGCATGGTCATGGCGCTCGCCATCGTATCGCCCACCTTGTAGAAGAGGATGAAGGCGAGAATCCAGAGCGCCTCGGGACGCTGGAAGTAGTCGACAAAGGGGTCGATCACCGCCTCACGTAGCGTCTTGGGCGTCCCCTCCGCCTCCACTGGTTCACGCGCCAGCAGGGTGGTAACGACGGCAATCAACATCGTCGCCGCCATGATTAGATAGACCGTCTGGAACGAGACGTGATCGGCCAGAATCAGGCCGCCACTACCGGCCAGCAACATACCGATACGATAACCGTTCACGTAGAGCGACGAGCCGAGCCCCAGCTCCTCATCGCGCAGATCCTCACGACGATAGGCATCAACAACAATATCCTGTGAGGCGGAGAAGAAGGTGACCAGCAGCGCGACAAAGG
The DNA here is from genome assembly GCF_002020875.1 of Solemya pervernicosa gill symbiont. NCBI lineage: Bacteria > Pseudomonadati > Pseudomonadota > Gammaproteobacteria > Solemya pervernicosa gill symbiont. The sequence continues at coordinate 21,213 of NZ_MPRL01000039.1, forward strand.
CGAGCAGCCACGGCTGTTCAACGGGATTGACCATGCCGAGAGTAGCGATCGCCACCATCAGCAGCAGCTGTGCCAGCAGTAGCCAGCCACGGCGGCGTCCGAAGAGCTTCAGGGTAAAACGGTCAAATATCGGAGCCCAGAGAAACTTCAGCGTGTAGGGGAGGCCCACCAGGGCGAAGAGACCGATGGTACCGAGATCGACCCCCGCATCACTCATCCACGCCTGCAGCAACGAGATCGTCAGTAGCAGTGGCAGACCACAGGCAAAACCCATCGCAAAGGCGACCACCATTCGCACACTGAAGATCGAACGCACCATCTCATGCATCGACCGTTCACTGCCTTCACTCTGCTTTGAATCCATCATCTACCCCGTGATTAACCGCGCCAGTCTACTTGGCTGCTCGCTTCGACTAAAGCAGCTCTCTCCAGTTCCATTGTCACCGCTCGACCACTCACCTATGCTCAATCCCTTCTTGATCGGATAAGGGACTATCCATGCGCACCACCGCGCTGCTTCTACTACTGACACTCACCGCGACGATTAATGCCGAGATCTATCGCTGGCGCGATAGTAGTGGTCAGCTCCATTTCGGTGATCGTCCCACCTCTGGCGCGGAACAGGTAACACTACCCGGTATCGACCTTGAGCGGTCACGTTATCCGCTCGACAAGGTGATTGATGGCGACACCATCCGCCTCAAGGATGGACGCAGTGTGCGGCTACTCGGCATCAACGCTCCCGAGGTGGCCCACCACAACAGCCCCGCACAGAGCGGTGGCGACGCGGCGAGAGAGGCATTAGTCGCACTACTGCCCGAGAAGAGTGTCATCCTGGAATTTGATCGCGAACGCCACGACCACTACGACCGCCTACTCGCACATCTCTTCAACGATGATGGCGAGAACATCAATAGTAAGCTGCTTCGCCAGGGTATTGTTTATCAGGTTGCCCGACCTCCCAATCTCAAATATGCCGACGACTATCGGAGCGCCGAACAGCAGGCACGTCGTGAACAGCTGGGCATCTGGATGCTTGATGAGTACCAGCTCACCCCAGCCAGTGGGGCGGACAAGTTTCGTAACAGCTTTCGCCGTCTCACCACCCAACTGATCAGCATCAAAAAACGGCGCAAATATAGTGAGGTTGAGTTTGAGGGGCCGCTTACCGCCAGAATCGAAAATAGTCTTCTCGAACAGCTAATGGCAGCAGTACCGGGACTACGCCAACCGGGCACGCCCCTGGTTATCCGCGGCTGGGTCGGCACCCGTAGCGGCATACCCTCGATCAAAATCACCCACGCCTCTCAGTTTGAATCGACGCAGTGAGAAGAGAGTCGCCTGTAGTTTGATACGCCTGCAGCCGTGTTAGAATCTTGCGCCACCGAATACCGGTCCAAACACTGACTTCAGGAGTAAACCCATGTCGCTGCAACAGTACCAATCCGATTTTCTCGACTTCGCTATCGAGGTCGGCGTACTTCGCTTCGGTGAGTTCACCCTCAAGTCGGGCCGTGTCAGCCCCTACTTCTTCAACAGCGGCCTGTTCAACACCGGTGCTGCACTGGCCAAGCTGGGGCGTTATTACGCCGCCGCCCTGGAGTCGAGCGGCATCGACTACGACATGATGTTCGGCCCCGCCTACAAGGGCATCCCACTGGTTGCGGCAGCATCAATCGCACTGGCCGACCACCACGACCACAACGTCCCCTACTGTTTTAACCGCAAAGAGGCGAAGGATCACGGTGAGGGTGGTAGCACCGTCGGCGCCGAGCTGAAGGGCAAGGTAATGATCATCGATGACGTGATCACCGCCGGTACCGCGATCCGTGAGTCGATGGCAATCCTCGAGGCAGCGGGCGCTAAAGCGGCAGGCGTGGCAATCTCACTCGATCGTCAGGAGCGCGGCACCGGTGAGACCTCGGCGATCCAGGAGGTCGAGGCGAGCTATGGCATCAAGGTGGCGAGCATCGTCACCCTCAACGACCTGATCACCTATCTCGACGGCAGAGGCGGCATGGAGAGTGAGCTCGAGGCGATTCGCAACTACCGCACCGAGTACGGCATCAAACTCTAGCAGACCGTGAAATTACTACTCACGCGACATGATTCGGCGTTGAAATCACCCTCAAAATGCTCATTTACTGTAAGTAAACTGCGCTTTTTCGGCCAATTTCGCCCTGTCTCATGCTCGCCTGAGCGCATTTCAACACTCCGCTAACTAACCAACGATTAGCTTCAACCCCACAAGCAGGGTAATCACCTCAAATCCGCGCTTGATCCAGCGACTCCCCTTCTTGATCGCCATATGCGCACCGATGTAACCCCCCAGCAGCGAACCGGCCAGCAGTCCAAGCGTCACCGCACCAGTACCGTTCCAGAACATGCCGACCAGAATCAGCGTGTAGGCGACCGCACGGCGGTAGTCGAGACCAAACCAGCGCACCAGCCAGAGAGTGACGAACAGACCGGTTCCCGAGGTGAGCGAACCATTGAGCACGCCGATCAGAAACAGCACACCACCACCGAGCAGGTAGCCGCGCCGATTGCGGTTAATCGGTGCATGCTTTTCACCAAGACCCGGATTGAGCCAGGAGTAGAGCCCCAACCCCATGGTCAGCACACCGAGTGCCATCTGTGCGGTTCTATCTGGAATCTGTAACACCAGCATCGCCCCCACCACCACACCGGGCATGCCGGTGGCGAGGATAAAGAGGGTGAAGTTGCGCTCCAGCGCCCGCTCACGCGCATGACGGATGGTGGCACCGATACCCAACGCCACGCTCGCAACCTTGTGGGTCGCCAACGCCAAAGCAAAGGGTAGACCGAGAAAAATCAACGCGGGCAGCTGAATCAGCCCCGCGCCCCCCCCCCGGAGAAGGCGGAGAAGATGTTCGCAACCAACGAGATGAGAAACAGCAGAAGTTGTTCGGTAAGCTCCACGATTACTATTATCCCGTTTTAATCATCGACTTGCATCACACCATTCAACCTGATTGAATGACAAAAAGTTCAAGGAACCCTTGCTAAATTGTGGACTCATAGGGTCTATGATCACTAGTAACCAGGTGGCTCCTGACGATAACTACAGGCTCAGATGAACAGACTCCTCGGTATTACGACAACCGCACTGCTACTGGTGCTGGTGCCACTACAGGTGGCCTCTGCTGCCAAGCTCTATCGCTGGGTAGACGAGTCTGGCCAGGTCCACTACGGCTATACCGTGCCGCCGGCCTATGTAAAACAGGGCAGCGACGAGCTAAGCAACCGCGGACGCACCGTGAGTAGCACCCCACGCGCCAAGACCCAGGAGGAGATCGCTGAAGAGAAGCGTATCGCCGCCGAAAAGAAACGCCTTGCCGCCAAAGAGGCGGAGCGTAAACACAAGCAAGATATCTACGACTCCATCCTGGTCAGAACCTACGGTTCGGCTAAGGAGATCGAGATGGTACGCGACCGCAACCTCGAGGCCATCGATGCATCCATCATCACCTCTGAAGGGCGTATCGAGAAGCTATCGGGCGACCTGGGCAATCGTAAAAAAGAGGCCGCCACACAGGAGAGGCGTGGCAAGGCGATCAGCGCCACCATGCGCGACGGAATCGCCATGGTTCAATCACAGATCGCAGAGAACCGGGCATTCATCGAGAATAAACGAGTGGAACGAGCCCAACTTGTAGAGAAATATGCCAAAGCAATGGAACGCTTTCTGCAGTTACGCCCCACCAGATAGTGCCCCTAGTCGGCGCGAATCAATGTACCAACACCCTCGTCAGTAAAGAGCTCCAGCAGCACTGCATGCTCAACACGCCCATCGATGATGTGCGAACTCTGCACACCGCCCTGCACCGCCTCCAGCGCGCAGCGAATCTTTGGCAACATGCCACCGTGAATGGTGCCATCCTTGATTAGCTCATCGACCCGATTGACCGAAAGCCCAGTCAATAGCTCTCCCTCCTTGTCGAGCAGACCGGCGGTATTGGTAAGCAGCATCAGCTTCTCAGCATTCAACGCCTCGGCCACCTTACCGGCGACCAGATCGGCGTTGATATTATAGGATTGGCCATCGTCACAGACACCGATCGGTGCGATTACCGGGATAAAATCACCGTGCACCAGCATCTCAACCACTGAGGTGTTGACCTTATCGACCTCGCCCACATGACCCAGGTCGATGATCTCGGGCGCATCCAGCTCGGGGTCGTTTCGACTGAGCTTGAGTTTCTTCGCCTGGATCAGACCACCATCCTTTCCTGTCAGACCGACCGAGCAGCCGCCGTGACGACTGATCAGATTGACGATCTCTTTATTGACCAGACCGCCGAGCACCATCTCAACCACGTCCATCGTTTCGCTGTCGGTCACCCGCATTCCTTCGATGAACTTGCTCTCCTTACCGATCCGCTCCAGCAGGTTACCGATCTGCGGCCCACCGCCGTGCACCACTACCGGATTGATCCCGACCTGCTTCATCAGCACCACATCACGGGCAAAGCCGCTCTTCAGCTTCTCATCGACCATGGCGTTACCGCCATATTTGATCACTACCGTCTTGTCGCTGAAGCGCTGGATATAGGGCAGCGCCTCGGAGAGCACATGAGCGGTATTCATCGCGGCGGAAGGGTCAAGACTCATCTCTATTATCTCTCTTGGTTCATCGCTGAGCAGGAGGCGAAGTATACCCCGTCACCTGTCGTCTTTTTTCAGAATGGCAGCTTGATATTGCGGTTGATCTTCAACATCTCGACATGGAAATGCTTCTGGATCTTCGATAGCGCCGCCTCACTGTTGGCCTCAAAGCGCAGCACCAGACAGGGGGTGGTATTGGAGGCGCGCACCAGACCCCAACCCTCCTCATAATCGGCACGAATGCCATCAATGGTGGTCAGCTTCGCACCCTCAAAATTACCACTCGCCTGCAGCGCCTTCATAAAGCGGAACAGCTCACCCTCGGCCATTTCCACCTGCAGCTCTGGGGTGTTAACGCTATCGGGCAGCGCATCGAAAAGAGTACCGCTGCTATCGGCACTGGCAGAGAGTATCTCGAGCAGTCTGGCGGCCGCGTAGAGTGCATCATCGAAACCGAACCAACGCTCCTTGAAGAAGATATGACCGCTCATCTCGCCAGCCAGCAGAGAGCCGCTCTCCTTCATCTTCGCCTTGATCAGCGAATGGCCGGTATTCCACATCGTCGCTTTACCACCCGCCTCGCGGATCACCCGCTCGAGGTGACTGGAGCACTTAATATCGAAGATGATTTCGGCACCCGCGTGACGTGAAATCACATCGCGGGCAAACAGCATCATCAGTCGGTCGGGCCAGATGATCTTACCGTTGGAGTCGACCACCCCGAGGCGATCACCATCACCATCGAAGGCGAGACCGATATCGGCACCCTGTCCGGCAACAGCGGTAATCAGCGCCTTAAGGTTCTCAGGATCGCTCGGATTGGGGTGGTGGTTGGGGAAGTTGCCATCAACACTGCAGTAGAGCTCCACCACATCACAACCTAGCTGACGTAGCAGTATCGGAGCTATCTTGCCCGCTACACCGTTGCCACAGTCGATCACCACCTTAAGGCCGCGCTGTAGCCGGACATCCTTGAGAACACGCTCGCTATACTCGTTCTCCAGCTCAACGCTGTTGACCTCACCATCACCGCTGAGGAAATCCTCATCCTCAATACGGCGGCGCAGCTTCTGGATCGCATCCCCGGCAATCGTCTCTCCACGCAACACAATCTTCAGGCCATTGTAGTTGGCTGGGTTGTGGCTACCGGTCACCATCACGCCCGAGGTACTACCGAGCAGGTTAGTCGCAAAATAGAGTAGCGGTGTCGGTACCATGCCGATATCGATCACGTCGCGACCACTCTCACAGATACCTTTGATCAGCGCATCGGCAAGCTCGGGGCTGGAGTTACGACCATCACGCGCCACAATCACCGCCTGCTCACCGAGCTCGAACGCCTCACTGCCAATGGCACGGCCGATATCCTCAACGATCTCAGCAGTCAGCGTCTCACCGACCACACCACGAATATCGTAGGCACGGAAGATGGGATTCACGTTCTCATCCTCATCGACAATCATTGAGGTATCGTCGCCCTGAAAAATCAGACTCGGGCCGAGATCATCTTTCAGCTTGTCATCACCGAAGATCTCATCCTCGAGCGTCGACTCACCTCCATCCGCACCATTTTCTTGTGCAGCCTCATCAACACTTTGAGCAGCTGCACCACGACCACCACGGCCCATCTGCACCAGCAGCGCCAGGGTGTCGCGGCAGCCTACCAGCGCAGCGCGCTGTGGTTCCACCACGCGTCCCTCGCGCATCGCTTTGACCATGTTGATAACGAGCGCCATATCGCTGCGCAGCGCACCACTGATCTGGCGTAACACCATCACCAGAACAACCAACAGGATGGCAATCGATGCGCCGGCAACCACCCAGATCAGCAGCGGATCACTACCGCCGCTTGCCGGTGGCTGTGGCCAGAAACGCACACTCCAGCCTGTACCCGCAATCTTGCTCGTATGCACAGATGTCGTGCCTTTGAGCGCCACCGCACCCTTGGCCGCCAGCTTCATACGGTCGCCTCCGACCCCTTGCTGCAGCTCAACATATCCACCGGGGTTGGCAATCTTACCGATCGTCGCCTGCAGCCCCTTCACCGAGAGCGCGATCTGCAGTGCACCGACGATGGTGCCGTCGCCCGACTTGATCGGTCGTACGATATCGATATGTTCCTGCGTGCTGTTAAAGAGATGAATCTCAATGGCTGGCTTTTCACCCTTATCAGCGCTGTGTAGCAGATCGAGACAGGCGTAACTGAGATTGGGCGTGGTGGTGGTATCAACCGTATCGACACCGGGCGGCAGCAGCCGAACCAGCAGTGCATCGGGGAAGGCGTAACCGAGCTGTTCGGCGCGTGCGCTCAACGCCTGCGGTTTACCCTCCACCAACAGCTGCGCCAGTGAAGGCTCAGAGGCGAGCTTATCGGCCATCGCGCTGTAGTGATTGATATAGGCAGAGACCCTGGCGCTATGCGCCCTGGCGAGCAGATCATAGTGAGCCGTCTGGCCGCTATCATCGCCATTCGAGAGCTGCATCTGCGCCACAAAGGCCGTGGCCGCAAAGAGTATTGCCGCCGTAACAGCAACAACCATGAGCGGAATCACAAGGTGGATTCCACCCCGGATTGAGGGTTTTTTCTTAGCCTTCATAGAAGCTCCATTCTTCTAACTTATCCACGCATCCATGACGATGCCGAAAGTTGATGGAAATCAGTGGCGACCAGAGTGGCCAAAACCACCCTCGCCACGCTCAGAGCTCTCAAACTCCTCGACCACCTCAAAATCGGCCTGCACCACCGGCACCACCACCAGCTGTGCAATACGCTCACCGATTTCGATGGTAAAAGAGTCGGAACCACGGTTCCAGCAGGATACAAAGAGCTGTCCCTGATAATCGGAATCGATCAGACCGACCAGATTACCGAGCACAATGCCGTGTTTATGTCCGAGACCGGAACGCGGCAGGATCACCGCAGCGAGTGAGGGCTCACAGACATGGATCGCGATACCCGTCGGGATCAGGATCGTTTCGCCGGGGGCGATCACCGTCGTCTGCTCAAGTGCGGCGCGAAGATCCATCCCAGCCGAACCGGGGGTCGCGTAGTGCGGCATCGGAATCTCGTTACCGATCCGTGGGTCGAGTATCTTCACCTCAATCTTCTGCATCTTCTCACTCACTGTAGTCTCTCTACTCTTTATCGTTGTTGAGTCACGGCAAAACGTTCCGCAACTACATTAATCAGTGTTCGCGCTAACTGCCGTTTCGGCTGCTGCTCAAGCAGCTGTTCTCCTCCCTGCCAGAGCAGGTGGAGACTATTATCGTCACTATCGAAACCCGAACCGGGCAATCCGACGCGATTGGCGGCGATCATATCGAGCCGCTTCTGCTCCAGTTTGTCGCGTGCATAGTCGAGCACCTGATCGGTCTCGGCGGCAAAACCGACCGTGAACGGCGCACTATCGAGCGCTGCAACGCCAGCAAGAATATCGTTCGTACGCTCAAGCGATAGCGAGAGTGATGCCTCAGACTTTTTCATCTTCTGTCCCTGCACCTCGGCGGGTCGATAGTCGGCCACCGCGGCGGTGGCGACAAAGATATCGCACCCCTCGATGGCCGCCATCACTGCACGTTCCATCTCGGCAGCGCTCTCAATATCGATCCGCTCAACACCCGCCGGGGTGGAGAGCACCACCGGCCCCGCCACCAGCACCACCTCAGCACCGGCAGCAGCCGCAGCCTCGGCCACCGCAAACCCCATCCTGCCGGAACTGCGGTTGGTGATATAGCGCACCGGATCGATCGGCTCGCGAGTCGGGCCAGCAGTAACCACCACCTTTAAGTTGTTCAGCGGCCCCTCAACAAGACGCTCTACCACCCGCGCCAGCAGCGCGCTCGGCTCAACCATCCGCCCTGGCCCCACCTCGCCACACGCCTGCTCACCACTATCGGGACCAACCAGCTCGATACCGCGCTGTAGCAGGATGCGTGCATTCGCCTGGGTCGCCTCGTCCTGCCACATCACACGGTTCATTGCCGGGGCGAGCAGCAGCGGTGCCTCCGCTGCCAGCACCAGGGTGGTCAGCAGATCATCGGCCCCGCCATGGACCAGCTTCGCCATGAAATTGGCCGTGGTCGGTGCCACCAGAATCAGGTTGGCCCAGCGTGCAAGTTCAATATGGCCCATCGCCGCCTCACTCTCGCTATCGAGCAGCTGGCTGTGGACCGGGTGGTCGGAGAGTGCCTGCAGGGTCAGCGGGGTAACAAACGACTCCGCCGCCTCACTCATTACCACTCGCACCTCGGCCCCTGCGCCGCGTAGCAGGCGCACCAGCTCCGGACACTTGTAGGCGGCGATGCCACCGGTAATGCCGAGGAGAATTTTCTGACCATTGAGGGGCTGATCCATAATCGTGACGATTCTACATAAACTTTCAAACAATGCGGATAACCGATTAATATTAACCGGCGGCAGGATGCCGTACCGACAACAGGGAGTTGAATATGCCGATCACCGACTGGCCCGCCGAAGAGCGTCCCCGCGAGAAGCTGCTACAACGTGGCGCGACCGCCCTCTCAGATGCAGAACTACTCGCCATCTTTCTCCGCACCGGTACCCGCGGCAAGACCGCCGTCGACCTGGCGCGTGAACTACTAGCGGAGTTCGGTAGCCTACGCGCCCTGCTCAGCGCCGATCAGAAACAGTTCTGCAACGGACTCGGTCTCGGCAGCGCCAAGTACGCCGTGATGCAGGCCACTCTGGAGATGGGCAGACGCCATCTGCACGAGACCCTGCTCAGCGGCGATGCACTGACCAGCCCCGACCAGACCCGCCAATACCTCACGGCACAGCTGCGTGACTACCAACACGAGGTCTTCGCCGCCCTGCTGCTCGACAACCGTCACCAGGTGATCCGTTTTGTCGAGCTCTCCCACGGCACCATTGATGGGGCCAGCGTGCATCCGCGCGAGGTGGTCAAAACCGCACTCTCATTTAATGCCGCCGCTGTAATCTTTGCCCACAATCACCCCTCCGGGATCGCCGAGCCAAGTCAGGCCGATCAGCGCATCACCGAACAGCTCAAGGCCGCACTGGCACTGGTCGAGATCCGGGTGCTCGACCACCTGATCATCGGTAACGGTGAGAGCCACTCATTCGCCGAGCACGGATTGCTGTAAAATAATCGCGCCGCTGCCTTGCCTCACCAGATTGAATTTGCTATAAAGTGCGGCTCTTCGGCACGTTGTATGCGTGGCCTCAAGAATTTTACGGAGATTTACGATGTCCAAAGTATGTCAGGTTACCGGGAAGCGCCCCGTTGCCGGAAACAATGTGTCCCATGCGAAAAACAGGACGAGACGCCGCTTCTTGCCTAACCTCCACACCCACCGCTTCTGGGTTGAGAGTGAGAACCGCTTCATTCGTCTGCGCGTATCTGCCAAGGGCATGCGCATTATCGACAAGAACGGTATCGATTCAGTCCTGACCGACATGCGCGGTCGCGGCGAAAAGGTTTAAGGGGAATTTATCATGCGTGAAAAGATTAAACTGGTTTCAAGTGCCGGCACCGGCCACTTCTACACCACCATGAAGAACAAGCGTAACACCCCTGAGAAGGTCGAGATGATGAAGTTCGACCCGGTTGTTCGCAAACACGTCTCCTACAAGGAAGCGAAGATCAAGTAACAGCGATCTCGTTCCAGCAACAAACCCGCTGCGGCGGGTTTTTTGTTGCCTGAAATCGACCCAGCCCCTAAGCTAGCCCCCTATTTCCACATTCCCAATAAATGGAATTACGCGTGAGCAGCAAACAGGTCTTCGTCACCCGCCAGGGTATCTACAACCGCCTCTCTGAAGTTTTTGCCTATGAGCTAATCTTCAACGACACGATCAACGTGGATAGCGATCACAGCAGTAACGTTCGCGACTTTATCGGCAATGTGGTCGAGATCGGCCTCGATAATCTTGCAGGACGCAGACCGGCAATCATTAACCTTGATCCGGAGTTGCAACTCGACGAGACCCTGCTCCAGCTCTCAACGCCTCAGATCATTCTCGGCATCTCACCCACCACTCCAGCCAGCGACGAAAACATTGAGAAGCTGCTCAAACTAAAGGGACACGGCTACAAGCTGCTGCTCAACGACTTCGTCTACAGCCAGGAGCGTGCTGAACTGCTAAAACATGCTGACATCGTTCGCATCCAGGTTGGAATCGGCGATCTGCGCGAGATGATGGAGGCGATCACACCCATTCGTGAAGCGGGTGTCGAGATCCTCGCCGACGGGGTCGATAGTCGCGATGTGCATGCTCGTTGTGTACAGCTCGGCTTCTCATACTTTCGCGGCAACTTTCTCTGCCAGCCCAATATCGTTGAGGGCAAACGTCTCGCCTCCAACCGCACCACTGCGCTGCGCCTGATCGCTAGCCTGCAGGCTGCCGACGTCTCCAACAAAGAGATCGAGACCCTGATCAGCCAGGATGTCACCCTCAGTTACAAACTGCTGCGCCACATCAACTCCGCTTTCTTCGCCCTGCCGCGCGAGATCGAGTCGATCAAACAGGCGATCGTCTATCTCGGTCTGCAGGCGATCAAGCAGTGGGCGACCCTGATCTCACTGACCAATGTCGATGACAAACCGAGCGAACTGATGAACATCTCGATGCTGCGCGGCAAGATGTGCGAACTGCTGGCCGAACAGGCCAGGTTGCCGCAACCCGCAGGTTTCTTCACTGCAGGACTCTTCTCCACCCTCGACGCGATCATGGATGCCGATATGGGCGAACTGCTGGAGCAGCTACCGCTTAGTCAGGAGATCAAAGATGCGCTACTGAAACGTGAGGGCGCGATAGGTGAGGCGATCAACTGTGTAATCGCCTATGAGCAGAGTGACTGGGAGAAGAGTGCCTTCCAGGATCTCGACCCGTGGAAGGTCGCCACAACCTACACTGAGGCACTCAGCTGGTCTGATAGCACCCTCGCCGCCCTGCCCAGCGGCTAGACAAACCTGAGCAGCAGATTACCGTAACCATCAACCCGGCAGTGCCAGCCGGGTGCCAGCCAGGTGGTTGAGACCGTCTCGGTAATCAGCGCTGGCCCAGAAAGCTCACTACCGGCAGCGAGCGCATCGCGCTGATAACAGGCTACCGGTTCCGCCACACCGTAGAGCGGACGATGAGCAAACGGCTCGACATCACCCTCACCCAACGGCTGCAGCTCAACTCTTGAAGCGCCACCGCGCACACCAACGCGCACATTAACCAGCTCAACCTCCATCCCCAGACTATGACCGTAGCGCTGGGCGTGCAGTGCATGAAAACTCGCCTTGCTCTCATGCATGCCGCACCACGGCACATTGAGGGTGTAGGACTGCCCCTGATAGCGCAGATCGACCGAGCGCTGCGCCTCGATCAACGACTCATCAACACCCTCTGCCAGCAGCTCGCTACGCCCCTGACTCAGTAGCACATCGAAGTGCTGGTCGAGCATGGCGACATCGATAGCATGCAGTAGTCCGGTCACCGTTTGAGAGAGCTGCCGTCCACGCGGCGCGGCGAGCATGCCGAGCGCCGAGAGCACACCGCCGTGTCGCGGCACCAGCGCCTCATCCATGCCGAGCGCCTCGGCCAGGGCACAGACGTGCAAGCCACCGGCACCGCCAAAGGAGGTCAGCGTCAGCTCACGCGGATCGACACCCCGCTCGACCGAGATCACCCGTAGCGCACGTGCCATATGTTCGTTGGCAAGATGGATCACGCCCGCCGCCGCCTCTTCGCGCGTTAGTTTCAAACCTGCTGCCAGCTCATCGACCACCACCGTTGCGGCAGCAAGATCGAGACTCATATTTCCGCCGAGAAAGGCATCGGGTTGCAACCGCCCCAGCACCAGATTGGCGTCGGTCACCGTCACCCGTGAACCGCCACGCCCGTAACAGGCGGGGCCCGGATCGGCACCCGCCGACTCCGGCCCGACCTGCAGCATACCGCCCGCATCGACCGTGGCGATCGAGCCACCACCCGCACCAATGGTATGCATATCGACCATCGGTACACCGACCGGATAACCTGCGATCTCCCCCTCACCGGTCAACTGCACCTCACCGTCAATCAGCGCCACATCGGTCGAGGTGCCGCCCATATCGAAGGTGAGTAGTCGTTCGCGTCCCGCCAGTTCGCCGATAAACTGCGCTCCACGCAGACCACCCGCCGGACCGGAGAGCAACATGCGTACCGAGTGTCGCCCCGCCTGGGCGGCTCGGGGAGTCGCTATTTTTGCGGAAGCTTGTTTTGGGCGTCCAAGCCCAAGCAAGCGGCAAATACTTAACGCGACCGTTTATGCCTACGGCGCCCCG
>NZ_MPRL01000040.1:0-25234 GCF_002020875.1 Solemya pervernicosa gill symbiont
TCGTCGTTCGCTCGCGCTCTCAACTACGAATAGGCAGACGGCGTCGACTATCGCGGACTAACCGCCTTCGCTTCGCTATCCATGGCGGTCAGCGATGGCACAATGAAAAGATGGAACATCCTCCAACTAATCGCACTGATAACATCAACGGCACTGCTAAGTATTGGCAACAGCCATGCAAGCGCACAACAGGATGAGGCGCGCTTGATCGCCAATCTGGAGGAGCTGATGATTTTCCTCTCTGCCGCACAGAGCGCAGCCACCGGCAATCAGGACCTGATTAATGATCCGGAGCTTGGTGACAAGGGTATTACAGGGAAGATGGTTATTACCGAAGCACTCAACAACTACAAAGAGAAGACCGGCGGTCGCTTCCTCACACCTGGATCAAATGATCTCTTCTATCAGGCACGCAAGGCGATGTTGAGCGCCGTCAAGAGTGTAGTCGATGAGGCACAGCCCGTTATCAACGCCAAGGGTGTCGGCTTCAAGGGGTTCATTCCCGCCGTCTTCCGCTCCCAGGTCTCGATCAAGTTCAGCGACAAGATGGCAGGCAAGATCACCTTCAAGGCGACAGCACCCAACCAACTGCTACGCAACAAATACCATGTCCCCGATAGCTGGGAGGCGAATGTGCTCACCTCGGTATTCGAGAGTGCCACCCATAGCAAGGGAGAGTCCTACACCGAACGTTCTCAGCACAACGGTAAAAACGCCTACCGTTACATGAAGCCGATGTACTACAAACCGGGCTGTCTCTCCTGCCACGGCAATCCGAAGGGTAGCATCGATATTACCGGCGGAAAGCGTGAAGGCGGCAAGCTTGGGCAACTCGCTGGTGCGATGAGCTTTGTTATCTACACAGAGTAGTCTCAACCCTGGCAATCTCCTTAAACGCAGAGAGCCCCGTCGATACCGTCGGGGCTCTCTCTTTTCTACCGTAACCGGATCGGGCTAGGGAGAGACTTCCAGCATGCGCTGCAGCGCCAGACGACCCTGCTCCGCATCGCTCTCATCAACGCTGACGCGATTGACCACCTTACCTTCAACCAGATTCTCCAACGTCCAGGCAAGATGCTGAGGATCGATTCGGAACATGGTCGAACACATACAGACAGTGGGCGACATGAAGTGAACGTTTTTACCTTCGTGTTTAAACTGCTCGTGCAGACGGTTCACCAGATTGAGTTCGGTGCCGACCAACCAGCGAGTATTAGGCTCAGCATCACGAATGGTGTTGATGATGTACTCGGTGGAGCCGACGTAGTCCGACTTCTGGCACACCTCAAAGGGGCTCTCCGGGTGCGAAATAATCTGCGTCTCGGGATAACGCTGCTTGAAGTTATCGATCTGCTCGGGCTGGAACATCTGATGCACGGAGCAAAACCCCTTCCACAGAATCATCCTGGCGTTTTTAATCTGCTCTGGAGTCAGACCACCGAGCGGCTGATCGAAATCCCATACCACCATCTCTTCGAGTGGGATATCCATAGTGAAGCCGGTGTTGCGCCCCAGATGCTGGTCGGGAAAGAAGAGCACCTTCTCGCGTTGTGAGAAGGACCACTCCAACACGTGGCGCGCATTGGTGGAGGTACAGACGATACCGCCGTGGCGCCCACAGAACGCCTTCAGGTCGGCAGCCGAGTTGATGTAGGTTACCGGGGTGATCTGCTCATCGGGTTCCAGCACCTCGGCAAGCTCCCTCCAGGCGCGTTCTACATTGGCCAGATTAGCCATATCAGCCATTGAGCAGCCCGCAGCCATATCGGGAATGATTGAGATCTGATCGGGGCGCGAGAGCACATCGGCCACCTCAGCCATGAAGTGAACACCGCAGAAGACGATGTACTCCGCCTTTGACGCGGCGGCCTGACGCGAGAGCTTTAGTGAATCACCGGAGAAATCGGCGTGGCGGAACACCTCCTCACGCTGATAGTGATGACCGAGAATCACCAACCGCTCGCCCAGTTTCTCCTTGGCGGCAAGGATGCGCGCCTCTGCATCGGCATCATCAAGGCCGGCATAGGATTGAATGGCTAGGGCGTTGGCTGACATCTGCTTACTCCACGGTTCCAACCGGTCAGTTACAGCAAACTACCGGCGATTTATTAGATAGTTGGGCGATTCTACTTCGAAACAATCGCCAACACTGCATCTCTATTGGTATATGAGCTGACCCGCCCCGCCGCTTCCGCTCTATCCACCCAGAGGTAGCGGCAGTGTTCATCGTTATTAAGTTTGATCGCACAGCGCTGATCGAGTTGCACCGTAAAGAGGTGTTCACAATTCTCTGAGACATCAGGGGCGTAGCGGCTACGCCACTCGGGAAGGATTGGGAAGCAGCGACGCTGCTGGCAATCGACGACCTCAACATCTTTAATGCCGGTCTCTTCAGCCAGCTCACGTTGGGCCGCCTCGGCGGGGCTCTCACCCGCTTCGAGCGAACCGGTCACCGACTGCCAGAACCCCTCGGGGTGAGTACGCTCCAGCAACAGCACCTCACCCTGGCGGGTGGAGACAACCACCAGTACCGATTCGGGACGCTTGAAGTCGGCCAAATCGGTACGTCACTCTACTCGGCGGTTTTAGGCTTGACGCGTTTACGGATGTGCAGCTCTTTGAGCTGCGCTTCGCTGACACCCGAAGGTGCATCGGTCATCAGACAGGCGGCACTCTGGGTCTTGGGGAAGGCCATTACATCGCGAATCGACTTGGCGCCGGTCATCAGCATCACCAGACGGTCGAGACCGAAGGCGAGTCCACCGTGTGGAGGACAGCCGTACTTGAGTGCGTCGAGCAGGAAGCCGAACTTGTCACGGGCCTCCTCATCCTCGATACCGAGCGCACGGAAGACCTGCTCCTGCACCTCTTCACGATAGATACGCATCGAACCGCCACCCAGCTCGGTACCGTTGAGCACCATGTCGTAGGCGCGTGACAGACAGGCACCAGGATCGCTCTCGAGCAGTGGGATGTGCTCCTCGTTGGGCGAGGTGAAGGGGTGATGCAGCGAGGTCCAGCGATCGTTCTTCTCATCCCACTCAAACATCGGGAAGTCGACCACCCAGAGTGGCTTCCAACCGTGTTCAACCAGACCGCGATCATGGCCCAGTTTCACGCGTAGCGCGCCGAGCGCTTCATTGACGATGCTCGCCTGGTCCGCTCCGAAGAAGACCAGATCGCCATCCTCGGCACCGGTACGCTCCATGATGGTGGTGATCGCCTCATCAGGCATAAACTTGAGGATGGGCGACTGCATACCCTCACGCCCCTTGGCGACCTCGTTAACCTTGATATAGGCAAGCCCCTTGGCACCGTAGATACCGACAAACTTGGTGTAGTCGTCGATCTCCTTGCGGCTCAGCTCACAACCCTTGGGCAGGCGTAGCGCGGCAACTCTGCCCTTGGGATCTTTAGCTGGACCCGAGAAGACCTTGAATTCAACATCGGCCAGCACATCATTAACGCTGACCAGCTCCAGCGGGATACGCAGGTCGGGCTTATCGGAACCAAAACGCTCCATCGCCTCGGCATAGGACATGCGTGGGAAGGGATCGGGCAGCGCCACCTCCAGCACCTCGGCGAAGAGCTTGCGGATCATCCCCTCCATCATCGCCATGATGGTCGACTCATCGAGGAACGAGGTCTCGATATCGAGCTGAGTGAACTCTGGCTGACGATCGGCGCGCAGATCCTCATCACGGAAACAGCGCACGATCTGGTAGTAGCGATCGACACCGGCCACCATCAGCAACTGTTTGAAGATCTGTGGTGACTGCGGCAGCGCAAAGAACTGACCTTCATGAGTACGACTCGGCACGATGTAATCACGCGCACCCTCAGGGGTCGCCTTGGTCAGCATCGGTGTCTCGACATCGAGAAAGCCGTTGTCATCGAGGTAGTTACGCAATACGCGGGTAATCTTTGAACGGAAACGAAGACGCTGCAGCATCTCGGGGCGACGCAGATCGAGGTAGCGATACTTGAGGCGATGCTCCTCACCCACACCCTCATCGTCGACGTTAAGCATGAAGGGAGGGGTTTCTGACTTGTTCAGAATAGTCAGCTCTTTGCCCAGAATCTCAACCTTGCCAGTCGGCAGGTCGGGATTCTCAGTCCCCTCAGGACGCAGGCGAACCCTGCCCTTAACCTTTAATACAAACTCGTTGCGCACACTCTCAGCCGTTGCAAAGACATCGGCCAGATCAGGATCGAAGACCACCTGCGCCAGACCATCACGGTCTCGCAAGTCGATAAAGATGACTCCACCGTGGTCGCGACGACGATGTACCCAGCCGCAGAGTTCTACTTCATGGTCGACGTGCGAATCGTCGAGTTGACCGCAATAGTGGCTACGCATTACATATTTCCAGAGAGTTAGTTAGATCCAGATACGGAGCGGCCTGTGGGCACGGCCCCGCGTAAAGGCGGGAATGTTACGGCTTGGCCGGGGGCTGCGCAACTTCAACCGGGTGTTCGTGCCCCTCTGGCACCACCGCGCCCATGGAGAGAATCATCTTCAACCCATCATCGACACTCATCTCCAGCTCAATCACATCGCCCTTCGGCACCATGATAAAAAAGCCCGAGGTCGGGTTGGGAGTGGTCGGGACGTAGATATTGATCACATCCTCGCCGGTCTTCTCCTGCGCTTCACCGATATCGGTACCGGTCTGGAAGGCCAATGTCCAAAGCCCCTTACGTGGGTACTCCACCAGCAGCACCTTGCGAAACGATTGCCCCGAGTCGGAGAACATCGTCTCGGCGAGCTGTTTCACCGCCGAGTAGATAGAACGAACCAGGGGAATACGCCCCAGTAGCGACTCCCATCCGCTAAGAATTTGGCGTCCGAACAGATTAGCAAACAACATACCGGTCGTGAGCACGACCAGCAGCACAATCAGTGCGCCGATACCCGGCAGGGCAAATCCGAGCAGCACCTCAGGACGATACTCTGGCGGCAACAGCACCAGCGAGTGATCCATCAGATCGACCAGCAGCTTGATCACCAAAATAGTGACGCCCAGCGGTACCCAGACCAGCATGCCGGTGATTAAATAACGACGGAGAGTGACAAACATTATATACGCTCTAGATTTAGCCGAGACTGGGGCAACAGCCCCCAGCTCCGCAGCTCGGTGCCGCACCATCTGCAGCGGCGCAGGCCGAACCACCGCCACCCTTGACCGAAAAACTGCCAGCTGAGACCAGTTTTTTTAGCGCGGGTTTGCTGCAGGCCGGGCAGTCGCTCAACAGTGGATCACTCATCTTCTGGCGTACCTCCAAGCGGTGGCCGCACTCCTGACAGGCGTATTCGTAATAGGGTATGGTGATATTCTCTCAGACTGACTTGATCCCCCCGATATTGGGGTTCACGTAGATGATTCAAGGTGTAGTCGTGTCGCGTAGAAGCGTCTACTCAAATGGTGGTGTAGATAGGAATTTCTGCGTATCCAGTAGAATACCTTCTAGAGCCCAATGTCCTCACTCGCCTCTTCTCCTACACTCAGTGCCTCGGCGTGTTTAAACTCATCGAGTGCCTTGAGTAGCATCGAGTGCTCCTGCTCAGAGAGACCGAAGCGAACATAGCGCTCGGCGGCATCCTTTACCTTCTCCAGGTAGCCGATGCGATAGTTGAGATTGAGCAACGCCTTGGCAATGAACTTCGGATCCTCACGTGCTTCCACCATGCGGATCGCCTCTTCCAACGCCTGTTTCAGCTCCTCTTCACTCGGTTTACTCATCAAACACCTCGCCCTGTTCTATTTTTTCTATTTATTTCCATTGAGTTATCTCGAGTATAGCCCGAAACCATCACACGCTTCGAGCGCGCTCCTCAGCTGCTAGCAACTACTATAGAATAGCGTTTTAGTCAGATTCTAATCCCACTGGTAAACCATGCATATACGCCACACCGACCTCCCTTCGCATAATCGTAGTGACCTGAAGACAATCCGCTCCCTGGCCCCTTTCCTCTGGGACTACCGTGGCCGTGTTGCGCTGGCTCTGCTGGCACTAATCCTCGCCAAGGCGGCCAATGTCGGAGTGCCGCTGGTATTAAAAGAGGTGGTCGACACCCTCGATAGCAGCCAGCACACCACACTGGTACTGCCAATCACACTGCTGCTCAGCTACGGTCTGCTGCGCTTTGCCAGCTCGCTCTTTAATGAGCTTCGCGACGCGGTCTTCGCCAAGGTGCGTCACGGTGCGATGCGCAAGGTGGCGCTCAAGGCACTCGAACATCTTCACACCCTCTCACTGCGTTTCCATCTGGAGCGCAAGACTGGCGGCGTCTCACGCGATATCGAGCGTGGCACTCGCAGCGTCAGCTCAATGCTCAACTACATGGTCTTCAGCATTCTGCCGACGCTGGTCGAGATCTTGATGATCGCCTCAATCCTGATCTTCAACTACTCGATCTGGTTTACCGTGGTGGCCGCCGCTGCGGTGGTCAGCTACATCACCTTTACCTTCTTCATCACTGAGTGGCGCATGAAGTTCCGTGCCGAGATGAACAAGATGGACTCACAGGCCAATACCCAGGCGATCGACAGTCTGATCAACTACGAGACGGTGAAGTATTTTGGTAACGAACACCATGAACTCGACCGCTACGGCGAGAGTATGGCGGGCTGGGAATCGGCTGCGGTAAAGAGCCAGACCTCACTCTCGGCACTCAACTTCGGTCAGGGAAGCATTATCGCCACCGCCGTCACTGTAATGATGATGCTGGCGGCCCAGGGAGTCGTCGATGGCAGTATGAGTCTGGGTGACCTGGTACTGGTCAATGCACTACTCATTCAACTCTTCATCCCACTCAACTTCCTCGGCGTAGTCTATAGCCAGCTTAAACACGCGCTCTCCGATATGGACCTGATGTTCGAACTACTGGAGCGCAAGCCTGAGATCGAAGACCGTACCGATGCCAAGCCACTGGAGATTGGCGATGGCACAGTCCGCTTTGAGCAGGTCAATTTTTCTTACGAGCCAGAACGGCAGATTCTGCACGGTGTCGATTTCGTGATACCTACCGGCAAAAAAGTCGCCGTCGTTGGTCCGAGCGGAGCCGGAAAATCGACCCTCTCGCGCCTGCTCTACCGTTTCTACGACATCAACAGCGGCAGCATCACCATCAACGGTCACGATCTTCGTAGCGTGACCCAGCAGAGTCTGCGCGAGACCATCGGTATCGTGCCGCAGGATACGGTGCTGTTTAACGAATCGGTTCTCTATAACATCGCCTACGCTCGCCCCGATGCAACGCAGGATGAGATCATCCGTGCTGCAAGGCTCGCCCACATTCACGACTTCATCGACTCGCTCAAGGAGGGTTATGACACCGTGGTAGGTGAACGAGGTCTGAAACTCTCTGGTGGTGAGAAACAGCGCATCGCGATCGCTCGCGTGATCCTGAAGAATCCACGCATCCTGATCTTCGATGAGGCTACCTCCTCACTCGACTCACAGTCAGAGCAGGCAATTATCGAGGCACTACGCGAGGTGGCCACCAACCACACCACGCTGGTGATCGCCCATCGTCTCTCCACCATTATCGATGCTGACCAGATCCTGGTGATGCGCGACGGTACGATTATCGAGCGTGGTGACCACCAGCAACTGCTCGAGGCCAACGGCCTCTACGCCGAGCTGTGGGCTCTGCAGCAGGAGGAACAGAAACTCGAAGAGACGCCCGCCGTGGCCTGATCGGCACCTGCCTTAGCGCGTTGTTGAGGCAGCTCTATATGGTCAAAGAGATAATATCGCGCTACACCCTCTGAGCAGAGTCCAAAATTGCAACGAGCGTCATAGAACGGTGATGAAAACCGTCCTAAGATTTTCAGACCACGAGCAGCAAGGATGCCGGCTCGCCACACTCCCAGATGTCAATCTTATCCAGACCAACAATCGCCGCTTCTTCAGGGGCGACAGTGAAAAGCTCTAGCCTGAGACGGACTATCGGTTAGCCTCTTCCAGTCACAACCTTGAATCCTCCGTCGTGTGGACAATCGTGCCACTACCCGCCGAAGTGTATTATGCCTGAACGATGCATAATCGATTCTCACAACCACACCTCTTCATTCTGCTCTTCATGCTTGGCGTACTGCTGGCGATTGTACAGCTTGGCCTGGTCACCATCGCCTTCGAAAAACTGGGACTCTCGCAGACCTCAGCCTTCTTGCTGCTATTCAGCTCACTGATCGGCAGCAGTATCAATCTGCCGCTCTTCTCCATCCACAGCGAAGCCGATCCCGATGCAGAACCACCACAGCTGCTGGGCCTGCTGCAGCTCTCACACATACCCTTTAACGGTGAGACAATCATTGCCGTAAATGTGGGAGGCTGTCTGATACCGCTTGGCTTCACCCTCTACCTGCTAATCCATCACGAAATCAATCTGTTTTCACTACTGGCAGCACTCATCTGCGTATCGTTAATCTGCTTCAAGATCAGCCGCCCGATCAGTGGCATCGGTATTGGCATGCCCATTCTGGTCGCGCCTATCAGTGCCGCACTCTTTGCACTGATGTTGCAACCGGAGCAGAGCGCCGCCCTCGCTTACATTACCGGCACGTTGGGTGTGATTATCGGTGCCGACATGCTGCATCTGAAAGACATTCGAAAGATGCCAACCCCGGTCGCCTCGATTGGTGGTGCGGGCACCTTCGACGGTATTTTTCTCACCGGACTACTCGCTGTACTTCTCGCCTGATCCCACCCTTGGTAGATTAGATCAATGTTAGAATCACTCCAGAAGAAGACAGCGAACGAGAGAATGGAATATGTTTAATTATCAGGACACGCTGCACAAACTGAACGATCTGCTTCCGCTATCGGAGAAGCTTAACTTTGTGCATGGCGTACTACGTGATCGCTTCGACTATATCGATCGTATTGCGGTGACCCTCTATGACGAGAAGACCGACACCCTGAAGACTTTTATTCAGAGCAGTGATGGTGAGAACCCAATGCAGCAATATGAGGCGAAGCTCTCCGAGGTTCCGCTGTTGCAGGAGATCATCAATCAGGGGCGACCCCGCGTGGTAAACAACCTGCTCTCGATCGGCGGTACCGGTAAACTGCACACGCAACGCCTGGTAGAAAAGGGCTACGCCTCGAGCTACACCATGCCGATGTCGATCAACGGTAGTTTTTTCGGTTTCATCTTCTTCAACTCCTTCATGGAGGAGGTGCTTGATGAGGAGGTGCTCCACTACCTCGACCTGATCGGCCACCTGATTTCGCTGACGGTCATTAACGACCTGACCAACATCCGCACCCTGCTCGCTGCGGTTAAAACGGCGCGAGACATGACCCACCAGCGTGACCTGGAGACTGGCACCCACCTCGATCGCATGGCCCACTACTCACGCCTTATCGCCACCGAAATCGCCAAGGAGCGCGGACTCTCCGACGAGTTCATCGAGAATGTCTACCTCTTCTCGCCTCTACACGATATCGGCAAGATCGGTATCCCCGACAAGATCCTGCTCAAGCCAGGCAAACTCGACGAGGAAGAGTTTGAGGTAATGAAGAGCCACGCAGTGAAGGGGCGCGAGATCATCGACACTATGCTGCAGGAGTTCGGTCTCGATGGACTCGATCATATCGACATACTGCGTAACATTGCGGCCTATCACCATGAGGCAGTAAACGGCAGCGGTTATCCCGAAGGGTTAAAGGATCAGGAGATTCCACTCGAGTCGAAAATCATTGCCGTGGCCGACATTTTCGATGCGCTCACCAGCAGTCGTCCCTACAAAGAGGCGTGGGATAATGAAGTCGCCTTCAACACCCTCAGGGAGCTTGCCGGAAAGCAGCTCGATGCCAGCTGCGTTGAAGCACTACTGAGTAACCACGAAAAAATTAGTGAGATTCAGGATAAATTTGGTGAAGACCGTTTTGGTTAGCCACACCCTTAAACACCCATGAATAAAAAAACGATCTTAATCACCGGCTGCTCAAGCGGCATCGGACTCTGTTGCGCCAAGGGACTTGCTGCACACGGTTGGCACGTCTTTGCCACTGCACGTAAGGTCGAAGATGTGGAAATGCTCAAGCAACTTAATCTTGACGGTCTGGACGCGCTACAACTCGATCTTAATTCCGATCACTCCATCGCAGCGGCACTCAATGAAATCGAACAGCGCACCGGCGGAACCCTCGATGCGCTCTTTAACAACGGTGCCTACGGACAGGCCGGTGCCGTTGAGGACCTGAGTCGAGAAGTATTGCGTGCGCAGTTCGAAACCAACCTCTTCGGCACCCATGAACTGACCCGCCGGGTAATCTCGATCATGCGCAGCCAGGGACATGGCCGCATTGTGCAGAACAGCTCCGTACTCGGACTCATCGCCCTCCCCTTTCGAGGTGCCTACAACGCCAGTAAGTTTGCACTCGAGGCACTCACCGACACCCTGCGCCTCGAGCTGCACGACAGCAACATTGAGATCTCACTCATCGAACCAGGACCGGTCACCAGTCGCTTTCGCGCCAATGCGATGAAGATGTATCAGCAGAACATCGACCGTGAGGCGAGCCACTTTTTTGAG
This sequence comes from Solemya pervernicosa gill symbiont, assembly GCF_002020875.1. Taxonomy (NCBI): domain Bacteria; kingdom Pseudomonadati; phylum Pseudomonadota; class Gammaproteobacteria; species Solemya pervernicosa gill symbiont. The sequence continues at coordinate 10,551 of NZ_MPRL01000040.1, forward strand.
ACCTATCAACGCATGGAGAAACGCCTCACCAAGGTAGGACCGGCTGCTCCCTTCACTCTGCCCCCCGAGGCAGTTCTAAAAAAACTGATTCACGCCCTGGAGAGCCCACGACCGAAGGCGCGCTACTACGTCACCTTCCCCACCTATCTCTTCGCGACACTGAAACGACTACTGCCTCACCGTGGACTGGACTGGGTGCTGCGTCGGGTATCGCGCGGTGAAAATCGCTGATCATCAGATCCCATCCTGTGAATCGGATTAATAAGGTAATAACACCTATGCGTTCAGAACAGAGCAACAGACAGCAAGAGAATATAGAGCAACGCAAAAGATATCGTGTCGTGCTTATTCATACGCGCTGCAGACCACTCATCGACCACTACAAAAAGAGTGCCGAAAAGTCGGACAGGGAAACCACCTCGAAAGGGGGACTCAGTCAACGGGTGCACCAGAACTTCCTGCCGAACAATCTTCTCAACAGACTCTCGAGACGCGGTTTAATTGAGCTGAGCTTGGTCGAACTACCCTACGACAAAGTCGTTGATAGCGAGCATGCCAAACAGATCCCTTCTGCAGACATCTGGATTTTTGCACTGCAGAACTACCAATCCAGGCCGCTTATTAGCGAAAGCTTTCTAAGCACATCTCAACAGCGCGCCGAGCAGTTGAAGATCCAGACCATCAACCTCACTAGCCATATTCGAGAGACGATCGACTCCACCACCACACCAACAGAGTTCCCCTGTATCGCAAAACTGGCCGGTAACGGAGCGGTGAAGAACTTTCTTCACCGCTCGTACGCGATACTCAGAGACCGTGACACATATGAACAGTGGCGAGATGAGACAGGAGAGGAGCACCTGACAAACTATGCAATTGAGAAATTTCATACCCACCGCCTAAACGAAGAAATCGCCCCATTTAACTGCATTGAGCGCTGGATCCACATCTGTGCTGACTTGACTGTTGGCCTGCGTATCTCAGACAAAGAGATTATCGGCCAGTCAAACTCATTGACCAGCTACAGAAGAGACCCGCGCCTCTTCGCCGGCGAATTCCACCATCTGCTCACGCATAAAGAGCGAAGCCAGCCAACTCCTGCACGCACCAGCCTGCCGCTTACCTTTAGCTATATGGGTGACAGCGACTACTGGGAGCTGCGTTACCGGAAGTTACGTGAACACACCCAAAAGAGTGGACTCGAAATCGGTAGCCTGGATGTAATTGAGGATAAACACGGCGAACTGCATATCATCGACTATAACGAACACACCCTCGAATCTGCCGAGAGAGATCTCCTGTCACTGTGGACGAACACCCTCTACCGCCGACTAAATCGCGGCAATTGATCCTGAATGGCCCTCCCCGCAGGGGTTGCGTAGAGAGCGGAAGGCACTTCTCAGGGTGGAGCTGCCTCATGCACGCGGCCAAATCCCGCAGATAAGGCCCATTAGCAGCAGATAGTTGGCTCGATAACCCGCCTAAATCAGGTAGAGCCGCCATCCCCACCCGGAGAAAAGAGCATCAGAGAGCATACTGGTAGCAACGATAGCCACCCCCAGTAGCGCACCGATAGTCGCCCCCGAGAGCAGTGAATAGGACTCTGTGGCCACCACCAGATACTCAACCGCCACAGCAGCGATAAGTGCAGCGAACATACTCCCTAGCATCGCCTGGAGAGGCGCACCCAACTCCGCCTGGCTCTTACCGATTGCCCTCAACCACTGATCGCCAAACAGTAGCGGCGAGTACCAGAGCGCACCCAGAACCATTCCTGCCACGGCCGCCACCAGAACCGGGTAGACACCCATGGTCGATAACACATCCATATCTTAACTCCCCAAATTTCCAGACAAAATCCAACCCCCTAGCTGCCATCATCAACGCCACACTGGAGAGCCTTCTCAATCCACAAAAAAGCGCGATTGCTATTCCCGAGAATTATACTAAGTTACTTAGGCGCTCGAACAGTCTGAACAACTCGACTACCGACTCTCAATAGCGTAGCCAAAATATGGAGGGCTTCCCCATGCGCAAACTCTACCTATCTCTCACGCTTCTCCTCAGCTCAACCACACTCCTCGCCGGCGAAGCAGCCGAAACAAAAGTGACCCGCGCCGAAAGCGCGGCTCATCCAGGCGTCAGCCACCACGCAGCGGTGATGGATGTCGATGGAAAAAGTCTCAAGAACGGTTCGAATGGATGGACCTGCATGCCGGGCATCGCCCCCGGAGATAACCACCCGATGTGTAACGACACGGTATGGTCCAGGCTGATGCAGGCCGCCGCCAATGGCACCGATTTCCAGACCGACAGAATCGGCATCTCCTACATGCTGCAGGGTGATGCCCACGTCAGCAATTCAGACCCTGCGGCTACCGATCCAAAAAATGGAGATATCTGGGTACAGGAGGGGCCGCACATTATGGTGGTGGCGCCCAAGAGTGCAATGAAGGGGATCTCCGATGATCCCTACAACGGCGGGCCCTATGTGATGTGGAAGGATACCCCCTATGCCCACATCATGATTCCGATTCGGGACACCCAGTAACAGAGAGCACTACCAGTCGCATAAGAAACAGACCCGTGCCAGTCATGGCCAGCCCCTCAGATCGTTCCATTGAGGCGCTGGTCATAGCACTGTTGGTTTTTCACGATCCAGTGGAATATTTCGCGACAATTAAAGATCACTTCGTAGACCTTCTCTGCAATCTCACTATCTTCAAGAGAGGTCAGTGCATCTATATAATCTTCACACACCCCATTGATACCCATTTTCATCACAACACTACGAAGCAGCGCCAGACGCTGTTCATCTCCAAGTAACAGGATTTTCTCTAGCCAGCCATAGACCTCGGGGTCATCGCAGGCGACGCGCAACAGAGTAATAAATGACTCTATTTCAGAAATTGATCTGGAGGAGCCATCCCTGCCCACTCTCACCACTCCCTCTATAGCGCCCACTTGATATAAGCGTAGATCAGTTATAGAAGGCCATAACCGATAAAAGCGTGAACCTATTCACCCTTACTGGATAGCCAATCCATAAACCTGAGTGGCTCCTGCAAGTCGATAAGCTGATATCCCCTTTCGTCACGATATTCGATCTTCCTTCGATAGATCGCCTGCGAGACTTCGGCAAACTCCTTCAGACAAGCTTTTAATCGATCATAGGGCTGACAGGCTGTCCCTTGCTCCATCGCCTCTTTCACTTTTGAATTGGTATTTGAGAGCACCGTAGCCACTGCAACGCAGGTCACCATCACCTTTCCAGACCGATTAAATTGCGTCTCCAGCCGACTTGAGGTTCGACGGTACTCACCCGATTTTCCATCAGTGATACGATTGATCGACTGGAAGAGTTTATCGGTAGTTCTAAATACCCGATGATCACCAACAGAGTTGACCTCTAACTCATTTAGATCATATGAGATGTATGTATCGAGCTTACCGCGAAGACCTTCCAGATCATACTCACAATTCAACCGATACTGATCCACTGCGTTGTAGAGTCGTTTGACATTTTTCGCCACGATTCTTTTATTTTTCTTTTCACAGCGATCTTCCGTACAGAGCCAGTCCATGTCTTCAAACCTATAAAAGTCCATACCGTCCGATCTATCTTCTACGCTCAGACGAGCGATCACTGAACGGTATATGTAATTATCAATCAGCAGATCACGTTTTTCCTCACTCATCTCGGTCGCAGAAGCAGGAATCGTAAAGGTCGCCGCTAGAAGGGCAACCATAGTAGTCGCAAGATGAATTCTGACCATTCGTACCATCTGTTCTTTCCTCAGTGCTAACAGCACAACGTATCAACAAGTGACTTCAGGATTACAATCAGACATCGATTCATTTACTGCTGACGGTTTTCTCAATCATCAAACAGAAGCGGTTCCTTTAGCGCCTTCAGTTCAATACCTCTCTCTGCATAATAGCGAAGCTTTAGCTGACAGATCTCTTGAGAGACCTCGGCAAACTGCTTCAGACAGCCTTTAAAACGCCTGGATCGACCGCACAGAGAACCCTCCTCTTCGTGAACCTTATCCAGCAGCTTCAGACTCGTTGAATTCAGGCTCTCAACCATTGCCTTGACGATCGCCGGGCATGAGACGAGCGTATTTCGCTCACGTTTAAATTTGTCGAGGAGCAGACTGGAAGAGTATTCGAACTGGCCGGTTTCGGTATGGGTAATCTTACTGAGATGGACCCAGTACTCTTTGTAGATTCGAAAATGAGTGTGATCACCGATGCTATTAACCTCAAATTCCGTCAACTCATCGATTTTGATGTCATCACGTTTGTCATTCAGCCCCACCAGGTCGTCCTCACACTGCAGTGTCGCCTCCCCAATCCCTTCATAGAGTTTTCGAATATTTCCCTCAACCCTCTTACTGTTTCTTGTATTACACGTCTGTCCCGAGCAGTGCCAGTCAATAGTCTCGAACATCTCTTGATCATTCATCGATAAGAGAAGAGCACGGAGAAGCACATTTTCAATTAGAAGCTCACGCTTGGTCTCATTCACCTCAGCCATAACCGGATTTACCAACAGCGCCAGGAGAAGTATCAGACCGCCTTTCAATGAGGAACACGCCATTCGAACCGTCCAGATAACCTCTTCTACTTACGTTTGCTTATCGAACAGGAACCACCAACGAGTGAGTTGATGCCCAGAGCGCAAGATAGTAGCAGAGCGGCGGTTTGAGATAAGACTCAACCGTAACACCGATAACCGGACAACACCCAAGATCAATGGGGTGTAATTCATCAGGTCGTCACATATGAATCAGTGTGGCGAATCCGATATAATCGCTGCTCAATTTTTGGCTAGAAACAGTGGCAATCACATGAATTTCATCGAAACGCGCGGCAACGACGGCAAACTCCCCCTGAAAGTGAGCTTTTCCGAGGCGATCCTTAACCCGATCTCCTCCTTCGGCGGTATCTACTCGCCCGAGTCACTGCCCGATCTGGGCGAGGCCTTTCTCGGTGAGCACCTATCCGCCGACTACAAGACGCTTGCCCGCGATGTGCTCAACGCCTTCGAGATCGATATCGACGCCGCCGTGATCGACGAGGCGCTGAGTCTCTACGATGCGTTTGATGATTCGACCAATCCAGTACCGGTGGTCAAGGTCAAAGATGACCTCTATGTCAGCGAGCTATACCACGGTCCGACCCGCGCATTTAAGGATATGGCGCTGCAGCCCTTCGGCATTGTGCTCTCCTCATTGGCGCAGAAGCGCAACGAGAACTATCTGATCCTAGCCGCCACCTCCGGCGATACCGGTCCGGCGGCTCTGGAGACCTTTAAGAATCGCGCCAATGTACAGGTCGCCTGCATGTACCCCGATGGTGGCACCTCCGATGTGCAGCGCCTGCAGATGGTGACCGAGGGTGCGAAGAACCTGAAGGTGATCGGTATTCACGGCGACTTCGATGATGCCCAGAGCGCGCTCAAACGCCTGCTTGGCTCCGACAGCTTCAAGCAGCAGCTGCAGGAGAAGAAGATCTACCTCTCCGCTGCCAACTCGGTCAACTTCGGTCGCATCATCTTCCAGACCATCTACCACATCCACTCCTATCTGGAGCTGGTTCGTCAGGGTGCGATTGAGCTGGGTGAGAAGGTCTACCTCAACGTGCCGAGCGGCAATTTCGGCAATGCACTGGGCGGCTACTACGCGATGCAGATGGGGCTACCGGTGGAGAAGATCCTGATCGCCTCGAACAACAACAACGTACTGACCGAGGTGATCAACACCGGTGCCTACGACCTGCGCAAGAAGTCGGTCATCGCCACCACCTCACCGGCGATGGATATCCTCAAATCATCCAATATCGAGCGCGTGCTGTTCGACCTGCTCGGTGCCGAGCGCACCCGTGAACTGATGAAGCAGCTCGACGAGCAGAAGCACTACCAGCTCGAGGCCGATGAGCTGGCCAAGCTGCAGGCAATCTTCACCGCCGACTTCTGTAACGACAGTGAGGGCAAGGATTACATCAAGGAGGCCTTTGCCACCGGTTATCTGATGGATCCACATACAGCGACCTGCTTTAAGGCCTACGATACCTGCCGCGACAAGCCGCTGAAGACGATCGCCTACTCGACTGCCGAGTGGACCAAGTTCTCACCGGTAATCGCCAATGCCCTCACCGGCGAGGTCGATACACACGACCTCGATGCGCTGCAGTCGATCGCCCGCGAGGCGAAGATCGAGATCCCTGCGGTGATCAACGATCTCTTCAGCAAGGAGATCGCCCAGAGCAGTGTGATCGACAAAGAGAGTATCGAGGCGGAGATTCACGCCTTTCTCTAAAGATAGCGAGCCCCTTGTTCAAGGTTGCGGTGCCAGCTACCGGCGCTGCAACAGCAGAAAGAGGTAGCCGTAACTCCCTTTCGACTGTTTGAAAACCTCGACCTCTTCAACCGTCTGCTCGGCAAAGAGACGAATCTCAGGATCGGCATGTGCTACAAGCCGCCGCGCTCGTGGCTCCAGCAACTCGTAATACCCCTCCCACCACGTCTCCCGTGGCATGACAAAAGATTCAACGAGTCGATAACCGGTAGCCTCTGCGAGTGAAATATTCTCACGCGTCGACTTCATATCGGGATATTCGCGCGCGAAGAAGACGCGCTCCCTGTCGCTAGCGGGCTGATCCAGCCAGGAGAGTTCGCTCACCGCCAGATAGCCGCCCGACACGATCGCACTCGCCCAACAACGTAGCGCGTTGCCGAAACCAATACTGTAAGCCGCACCCTCCGACCAGAGCAGATCGATCTGCCTGAAGTGTTCAGGAATCGTCTCCATGCTAAAGCAGTGCGTCTCGATCTGTCCGGCAATCCCCAGCGCGCCAGCGCGTCGATTCAGATCGTCGAGGAAGGGCTGGTAGTTATCGACGGCATGAACAATCGAATCGATTTCCTGAGCCAGCACCAGTGTCTGCCGGCCGCTTCCGCACCCCGCATCAACCACCAAACCCCACTCTCTGGCAGGTAGCAGTGAGAGTGCTCGACGTGTCTCTGCATCACTGCCCGGCCCAAGCTTCTGCAGGCCGCCAAACATAAGCTCAATAGGATCATTGCCGTTCATCTACGCCTCGTCATTATCAGAACTCACCGCGCCATCCCTCTCTCTCTTCGCACCATTTACCCCTGTCGGATGCGGTTTTTTAGATAGACGCCATCTGCTAGGTTATAGACCTACCCTTTGAGAGTGAATAGCCGTGATCAAGAAGATTCCCGCATCTAATCTGAAATCGGGCATGTATATTCACGATCTGAACTGCGGCTGGATGTCGCACCCGTTTCTTCAGAAACGCTTTCTGATCAAGGATGAGTCTCGGATCGAGAAGATCATTGATGCCGGAATCAGTGAGGTCTACATCGACACCAATCTGGGTGACGACATCGACCAGCAGGTCAGTCACGGGCAGATACAGAGCCTCGAAGAGGTTGAGCAATCGATCGACAGTGAGATTGAGAAGCTCACCGCCACTCCCGACACCCCACAACCGCCGACCCCACTACAAGAGGAACTGAATGTCGCACAACGCCTCAACCAGGAGGCGCGAGAGATGACCAAGCGTGTGCTTGACCGTGTCGCTCAGGGTGAGCCAATTGAGACCGAACCGGTGGAGACAATGGTCGCTCAGCTTGCCGACTCGATCGTGCGTAACCCCAGCGCATTGATCAGCATCGAGACACTCAAGGAGCAGAGCGAGGAGCTCTACCAGCACTCGGTGAGCGTCTGCATTCTACTCATCGCCTTCGCCAAATCGCTCAATCTGGGTAGCTCACTGATGAAGACTCTCGGGCTTGGTGGCCTGCTTCACGATATCGGACTACTCAAACTTCCGGCCGATGTTATCGACAACCGGGCTGATCTCAGCACCGAACAACTCGCACTGTTTGAGCAACATGCTCAACTAGGTGCCGAGACACTCAGGACAACCCCCGGCATCCCCGCCGAGGCGATACAGATCGTCGCTCAGCACCACGAACGGCTCGACGGCTCGGGTTACCCGGCCAAACTCAAAGGTAACGCCATCAGTCGCTTTGGACAGATGGCGGCTATCGTCGACACCTACGATGAGCTGACCCAGGAGCTACCGCCCACCGAGGCACTACGCAAACTGCTCGAGTGGCGCGGCCACTACTTCGATGATGAGCTGGTGCACTACTTCGTCCGCTGCATCGGTGTCTATCCGGTCGGCACACTAGTAAGGCTCGAGAGCGGGCTACTGGCAGTGGTCATCGAAGATGGTCGTCACGACAAACTGCGCCCAACGGTGCGCGTGATCCTCAACGCCAAACGCAACGAGCTACTCACCCCTTACGACATCGAACTCGAGGCAGAGAGCGCCACGGCCCAGGCAGAGCGCATTCTCGGCCACGAGCGACCTGCGCAGTGGCGCATCAACCCAGCAGAGTATCTGGCGATAAAACTATGAACAGAGAAGCAACGGACTCTCAAGACCTTCCCTTTCTGCAGACACTCACCCTGCTCATCATCGATGACGATGGTGAACTGCGTACCTGGATGGAGACTGTACTCTCCCCAATGACAAAGGAGCTGCATAGCGCTGCAGATGCGGAACAGGCCACGATGCTCTTCAAGGAGCACACACCTGACCTTGTCATAACTGACGTCAATATGCCGGGTTCAGGTGGTCTCGAACTCGCCACTGAGATCAAAGCCTTCGACCCCGATATTCCGGTACTACTGATCACCGGATACGACGATGCCACAACACTGCAGCAGGCCATCGAGATTGGTATCGACGGCTATCTCGCCAAACCGCTTACAGTCGAGAGCGTGATGCAGGCACTCGCCAAACCATTGCGTAGCCTGCAAAACAACCGTGACCTGAAACAGCAGACGGCGCTGCTTGAGATGTATCACGCCGCTGCCGAGGAGGAGCGTGACCTGGTCTCTGATCTGATGGAGCGCATGATGCAGCCGATCGAGCGACGTGATGAGCGCTTCGACTACTGGGTTGCTCCGACCGATGCGGTCAGTGGTGACCTGATCTGCATCCACTACGCCAATAACGGCACGCTCTTCATTATGGCCGCCGACTCGACCGGTCACGGCCTACCCGCCGCACTCAACCTGCTGCCAATCAACCAGGTCTTCTACCGCATGGTCGACAAAGGCTTTCCTGTCTCGGCGATCGCCGAAGAGATGAACCGAGTTATCAAAGAGCAGTCGCCTGCCGATCGCTTTGTCGCCGCCACCCTCGCCTCGATCGATTTCCGAAACCGCATCATCGATATCTGTAACGGAGGCAATCCACCTACCTTCTTAATCGACGATTCGGGCGAGGTAGTTCACAGCTTCGCTTCTGGCCAGCTACCACTCGGCATCCTGGGTGGCGAGAGCTTCACCGCCAGTAACGAGATCTACCGCTGGGAACAACCACTGCAACTGGTGCTCTTCTCCGACGGCATGACCGATGCTGAGAACGAGTCGGGCATCGCCTTTGATGAACGTGGCATCATCGAAGCACTGAAACAGAGCACACAGGATAAACGTGTTACCCACGTCGTCGAAGCGGTACAAACACACCTTGGTGAACGCCATGCCCACGACGATATTTCGATTATCGTTGCCAACTGCGAAGCCTGAAAGAGCACAATCGTTTTGCCCTGATTACGGGAAAAATCACAAAAGTTCCAAGTTTCAAACACCATTTTTCACTCATTTGCGCTGCATGGTGGTGAGCTCTCGCTCGAACGACTGCTGCTCGATCTGCACAGCTGGCGACTCTTCGCCAAGGTGGGAGTCTGGTTGATGGATCTCACCGCACTTCTGCTACTGCACTAGCGTTGAGTGGCGCAAGCCTCTGGTTTAAATATGCGACTACGAAAGCTACGCCGGAGTAAGGCGAGAAACCGATCACCTCTCGATCTCTTCATCAATACCTCTACAAATTAAAAGCCAATCAAGACTATTTCGAGGTACCTACTTGTCTTTGCGATTGCGAACGATTAGCTTTTGCGTATCTTATCGATCCTAAAAAACCCTTCACTGAGAGATAGCGATAGAACCGTCATGCCCGATTTCAAAGCCCTCTTCAGCGCAGTTCTCCTGCTGCTCACCCTCCTCTCTTCACCACTCAGTGCCGCGCAGTCGGTCTGGACACCGCTGGCCGAGCAGATCATCACCGAGCTTGAGCAGGCGGAGCAACACTACCGCAGCGGCGATAGCCAGGCGGCCAAACGCGCCGTAATCAAGGCCTATTTCGGCATCTTCGAGTCACGCAAGATGGAGGCGGCAATGCGCATGGAGCTGGGCGCCAGGCACACCTATAAGGTTGAGCGCCGATTTGGTCAGATTCGCAAGGCGGTGAAAAAAGCACTGGATGCTGACGCGGTGGCAGAGCAGATCGCCGAACTCTCAGTGGCGCTACGCCGAGATGCAGAGAAGCTCGATACCGCAGCGATCCCCGCTGAGGTCTTCAAGGTTAATCAGTAATGAAACGTGCGATTTTACCGATGATCTTTGTTGCCGCGTTGATGCTGTTAGTCGGTGTGGCCAACGCTGCCGATAGCGGTGATGTCGACTTCGTTGCCGTGGTTGATGAGATTTCACAGCGCGGCGACCGCTCGCTAGTCAACTACAAACCGTCCGAAGGGCTTGAGCTCAGTGATGAGTTCTCGAGCCTCTATTTCGACCTCTTCGAGGAAAGCGGCATGGAGCTGGCCATCGGTCTGCAAGACCCCACTCTCAAGTCGGAACTCGAATCGCAGTTCGGCACTGTCATTGGCCATGCCGCCGGTGGTGCAGACAAGGTACTGGTGTCAAAGGCGTGGATCGAGCTGCGCACAGCACTGCAGACGGTGGCGCAGCAGTATGCATCACAACCGCGAGCCAGCTCCACGCTTCTGCAGGCCTTCCTGATACTGTTACGCGAAGGTTTTGAGGCAATCCTGGTGGTGACCGCACTGGCGGCCTACCTGCGCAAAACGGGGGCTGCCGACAAGGTGAAGGTTATCTATCAGGGCGTCGGCTGGGCCTTGGCGGCCAGTCTGATCACCGCCTGGATACTCACTCAAGTCATTGAACTCTCGGGCCCGGCACAGGAGGCGCTGGAGGGGATCACGATGTTAGTGGCCGCCGCCGTGCTCTTCTATGTCAGCTACTGGCTGTTTGCCAAGCGTGAGGCTGGACGCTGGCAGGCCTACGTGCAGGGCCAGATCGACAACGCCCTCACCAGCGGCAGCCTCTTCGCCCTCGGTTTTGCCGCCTTCCTCGCCGTCTATCGCGAGGGGGCCGAAACGGTACTCTTCTATCAGGCGCTTCTCGGACAGGCCCAGGGGGAGAGCGGAGAGATCGCTGCAGGCTTTGCCCTCGCAGCACTGACGCTGCTCGGACTCTTCTGGCTGATGCGTAGTGCCTCGTTACGACTGCCGATCGGCCCCTTCTTCGCCGTCACTGCAGCGCTGCTCTACTATCTGGCAATGAACTTCGCCGGTACTGGAATTCTGGAGCTACAGGAAGCGGGCTGGGTCTCCTCCACACCGCTTGAAGGCATTCCACGCCTGCCCTGGCTAGGACTCTTTCCCACGCTGGAGAGTATTGCCGCACAGCTGGCACTGATCATACCGCTGCTGTTTGCGCTCGGCTGGATGGTGATGCGCCCACGCACCGATCGGGGAGCCGCACAGTGAGTATCGGCAACGAGGGAGTAGCCGACGCGCTGCAGGCGATTCCGATTCATGCCACACCACGGCGTGAGCGGAGCGCCAATGTCATTGAGGCCTTCTTCTACCGCCATCGTGAACGACTGGTCTGGCTGCATGGGGCGATGTTCCTCTTCTTTCTCGCCGTAATCCTGATCCCAGTGTGGCTCCCCGACGCGCCGGAGAACGCCACCCCACTGAGCCACTTCACCACCTTCGCCAACTACGCCATGTGGGGACTCTGGTTTCCACTGGTCTTCCTCTCGGTAATCGTCACCGGGCGCAGCTGGTGCGGCTTGCTTTGCCCAATGGGGGCCGCCTCTGAGTGGGCCAACAAGCGAGACCTGCAGCGCGCCATTCCCACCTGGCTGCGTTGGGAGGGGACGCCGATCGTCAGCTTCCTGTTCATCACCATCCTCGGGCAGACCGTCGGGGTGCGCGACCACCCCGAGGCGATCGCCGAGGTCTTCGGTGGCACCATGCTGCTGGCGATAGTCATCGGCTACCTCTACGGGCGTAAGAAACGCGCCTGGTGTCGCCACGCCTGTCCGATCGGCCTGCTGCTCGGCCGCTGACCGCCATGGATAGCGAAGCGAAGGCGGTTAGTCCGCGATAGTCGACGCCGTCTGCATATTCGTAGTTGAGAGCGTGAGCGAACGACGAAGAAAAAAATAGCGACTCCCCGAGTCTTCTCCCGCCTCGGTGCCGTGCAGTTCATTCCCAAACGCAGAAAGAGAGGGGGCGAGGGCTACACCGAAAAGGGAGTCTGCCCAACCATGATTGATGTCTCGCGCAAGGAGGAGTCGCGCCACTGCATCGAGTGTTTCCGCTGCGTGAACCCCAGTTCGAAGGGTGGACTCTCACTGCGTCTGCGCAGACCGGGCGAGGAGATCGAGCAGATCCGCGACCACCACGCCAACCCAGCCGAGATCTGGTTCCTTTTCCTCGGCACTGGCGTGGTATTGGGCGGCTTCCTCTGGCTAGTGCTCCCCTCCTACCAGCTACTGCGACAGCAGGTAGGCAGCTGGTTTATCGAACGCGGCTTCTACGCCATCGCCGAACCGGGTCCGTGGTGGCTGATGAGCGTCCACCCCGAGCGGCGTGAGGTCTTCAACTGGCTCGACTTCACCCTGATCGTCGGTTACATGAGCGCCTGGATGGTGGGACTCGCCCTGCTGTTGGCTACCACCACCGCAATGGCCACCGCGCTGGCTGGTCGTCTCGGTGCCGATGGTCGGTTCCGCCAACGTTTTACTGAACTCGGATACCAGTACGCGCCTGTCGCCATGGTCTCGCTAATCATCGGACTCGGCACCGAGCTGTTCGAACCACTGCGACTGATCGGCCTGACCGAGAACAGTATTGGCCTCAGTAAGGGAGGCCTGTTTTTGGCCGGATTCATCTGGAGCCTCTGGCTCGGGCAGCGCATTCTCGCCTTACAGGGCGTTGCCGTAGCTCGCCGCTGGCTGCCACTACTGCCCGGCGCCGCCGGTAGCATTGCCGTCGGGCTCGCCTGGTGGCCCGCGATCTTCGGCATTTAAGGAACTGAATCGGCTAAAACAGACATCACTCTTACTTACAGCGGCGAATCCTGTTCGCCTTTTTATGGAAACATCGATGCGAATGGCTCGCATTCACTTTATTTTAACCACTCGATATGAGGAGTAACAGAATGAAACAGAGACTGACACAGATGCTGTTCGGCGCCACCGCGCTGAGCCTGACCGCGACTGCCGGAGCCGGTGAGGTGCCGATTGGCGATCCGCTCGAGACCAACGGCATGGAGATCGCTGCGGTCTATCTGCAGCCGACCAAGATGACCCCGATGCTGCCCGGCATGGGACCCTCCGATATCCATCTCGAGGCTGACATCCACGCCCTCAAGGGCAATACCAACGGCTTCGGCGAGGGAGAGTGGATGCCCTACCTCGGCATCACCTACCAGATCACCAAGCACGGCTCCGACTGGTCAACCGTTGGTCGCTTCATGCCGATGGTCGCCTCCGACGGCCCACACTACGCCGACAACATCAAACTCGACGGCCCCGGTAAGTATCACCTGCAGTATCACATCGATCCGCCCCCCTATCAGGGCTTCTACCGTCACACCGACAAAGAGACCGGTGTCGGCAAGTGGTGGAAACCGTTTGATGTGGAGTGGGATTTCGCCTACGTCGGCGTGGGTAAGAAGGGCGGCTACTAAAAGAAACGTGATTCCACACCGTGCGGTGACGACACAAAACCTGTCGCCTGCATGAAATACAAACAGGAAGGATTCCTCCGCGACCCTCAAGGTTGCAATTGTTAGCTTCGCCTTGAAGCACCAACCGCCCCCTATGGGCGGTTTTTTTTGCCCTCAGATATGGTGCCTGGCCTGCGCGGTTACGAGATAATTCTTATCGGTAGCCTCCAGCTACTGAACGACCCATTGAAGTAGTCGCACCAACAGATGCAGGCGAAACCTTCACGCAACAAACAGCGTTAACGTGTCCGGGGCGTCGCCATTAAGAGTTCGAGCAGACGGTCACTCAACCTCCAGAGATGAGCGATCACGGATCATCACCAAACAGTGAACCGAGAAAAGCCAGCAACACAACCATCCAAAAGAGCAATTCATCACCAAATGCGACAAGCAGTATCAGCAGAAAGAATCCGGCAATCAGGTTTGCCATCAGTTTCCCAGCGCATCCGATAAGCAGAGCAATCAAATCCAGACACCTCATCGACCAACCTCCCTATCACGCTTGCATCCATACGAACCACCATACTCAGCCACCCCACACATCGTCCAGATGCCGAAAGCCAATGTTTGTAACAAGATGGTCACAATCAGAAAAGCGCCTACAGTTTAGGTCTAAGATTAGCGCTCAAATAACAGACGAAACACAATCGCAAATCGGGGAGTCGCTATTTTTGCGGAAGCATGTTTTGGGCATCCAAGCCCAAGCAAGCGGCAAATACTTAACGCGACCGTTTATGCCTACGGCGCCCC